>NZ_JBHWCL010000188.1:0-17506 GCF_042735125.1 Kitasatospora sp. NPDC059599
GCGCCGCCGCTCCCGACAGCACCGTGATGATCCCGATGCTGTGCGCGACGCTGTCGTGCAGCTCGCGGGCGATCCGCAGCCGCTCGGCCATGACGGCGCGGGCCTCGGTCTGCTCGTGCAGGGCTTCGAGGTATTCACGGCGTTTGCGGTACACCACGCCGAAGACCCATGCGACCGCGAACACGAACGCGAACTGCCCGGCGCCCCGGGCCGCGTCGCCGACGGATTCCCCGTGGGGGACGAGGGTGCGCTCGGCGAACCCGGTCGCGACGGCCGCGACGGAGCCGACGGCGGCAGCCACCGGCCGCCGGGCGGCGAGGTGCCCGGCCAGGACCGGGAGCAGGAGGAGCACGATCCAGGGCCGCACGCCAATGAGGTCGCCGAGGGCTGCTTCTTCGACCAGGACCGCCGCGAAGACCGCCGCGGGCAGCCGACGCACCAGCAGGATCGGAAGGGCGAGCACGAAACAGAGACCGATCATCTGGTCGGGCCCGACGTCGGGGAACCGCAACGGGCCCTTGTAGTACCGGACCTGACCGAACGGCATCGTCCAGAAGAGCATCAGCGCGTAGGAGCCAGCGGCGGCCAGCACCACGGCCCGTGTCGTCAGCCAGGTCACGGGTTGCGATGTCGAGAAACGCTGGAGCAGCTCTTCCATAGGGAGATCGTATGGATCGGCGTCGGCTCCGCGCGTCGTCCCGGGGGTGTACGCGGGGTACGCCGCCGGGCCGATGGCCTGGGGGAGAGGTGACATCCGCCGGCCGACGCGATGGATCACGGTCCGTTCCTAGGTTCATGGCCATGACGAATGAGCCGATGATCGATCTCCAAGACGCGACAAAGAAATACGATGACGGCCCGCCCGCACTGGCCGGCGTCACTCTGTCCGTGGCGGCTGGTGAGTGCGTGGCGGTCCTCGGCCATTCCGGCAGTGGCAAGTCGACGCTGCTGAACCTGATCGCGGGTCTGGACAAGCCGTCCAGTGGCACCGTGACCGTCGACGGCACCCGGGTCGACCAGCTCGGCGAGGCCGGTTCGGCGAAGTACCGCCGGGCTTCCATCGGCATGATCTTCCAGTTCTTCAACCTGCTGGACGACCTGACCGTGTTGGACAACGTCACGGTTCCGGCGCAGCTGGCCGGGATGGGCAAGGGCGAAGCGAAGCGGCGGGCCGTCGAGTTGCTCGACTCGCTGGGCATCGACCGGCATGTCAAGGCCTATCCGCAGCGGCTGTCCGGCGGGGAACGGCAGCGGGTGGCGGTGGCCAGGGCCCTGATGAACAAGCCGGCGCTGCTGCTGGCCGATGAGCCGACCGGCGCTCTGGACTCGCACTCGGCCGAGGACGTGCGCGAGCTGCTGCTGGACCTGAACAGCGAGGGCCAGACCATCCTGCTGGTCACCCACGACGTGCAGCTGGCCGCGAACACCGCGAGCCGCACGATCGAGCTGGTGGACGGCGCCGTGGCGCGAGACGTGGTCAACACGGTCAGCGGCGCCACCTCCAACAGCTCGGCGGGAACGGTCCGATGACGCGGCTCCCAGCGCTGCCGTCCCAGCGCCTGTACGAGGTCTCCTTCCGGGCCGTGGCCCCTCTGCTGCCGGCGGCGAGCCGATGAGCGCCCTGGGCAAGGTCGTGCGCTCCGGCGTCGGACGACGTCGTGTGCAGTCCTTCGTCATGGCCCTGACGACGTTCGCGGCCGTCACCTCCTCGGTGCTCTCGCTCGGTCTGCTGGCCGCCGTGCAAGCTCCGTTCGAGCACGCCTTCAAGGCCCGGAACGGCGCGCACCTGTCGGTCCAGTTCGACGGCTCGAAGGCCACTGCCGCGCAGGCCGCCGCCACCGCGCACGCCGCCGGCGTCACCGAGGCGTCCGGGCCGTACCCGGTCACCGCCGTCCTGAACACGACCTTCGGCACGGACTGCACCTGGAACATCGCCCCGGGCATGCCGCTCGCCGGTCGCGCCAACGAGCCGGTCATCGCCGTCACCCGACCCGACCTGGCCGGCAGGTCCGGTCTGGACCAGCTGGCCCTGGCCCAGGGCAGGTGGCCGACCAGCGCGAACGAGATCGTCCTGTTCTCATGGGATCATCACTGCGCAGGCGGTTCCGTGGTGTTCGACTCGCTGCCGGGCAAGCCCTCGTTCAAGGTCGTCGGCCAGGTGAACTCGCTGACCAACACCGCGACCGGCTTCCTCACCGCCGACGGCTTCGCGCGGCTGACCGCCGCCGGCGCCAAGACCGACCAGCAGATGCTCTACCGGTTCGCCAAATCCGGGACCGAAGCCGACCTCGCCACGGACAAGCAGGCGATCACCGCCGCCGCGCCGGCCGGATCGGTCGAGAGCGGACAGTCCTACCTGGCCGTGGAGAAGCAGGCCGTCGGCAGCGCAAAGTCCTTCGTGCCGTTCCTGGTCGTCTTCGGCATCCTCGGCCTGTTCCTGTCGGTGCTGATCATCGCGATCGTGGTCAGCGGCGCGGTGGTCTCGGGAATCCGGCGCATCGGGATCCTGAAGTCGCTCGGCTTCACCCCCTGGCAGGTGGCCCGCGCCTACGCCGCACAAGCCCTGATCCCGGCGACGATCGGCGTGGTGGGCGGCACGCTGGTCGGCAACCTGCTGGCCGTGCCGGTCCTGGGCGAAGCCAGCAAGGATCTCGGTGCCGCCGACGCCGGCCTGCCTGTGTGGGTCAGCCTCGTCGTGCCGATCGGCACCTTGGTCATCGTGGGTGTCACCGCGCTCATCCCGGCACTTCGGGCCGGCCGAATGCCGGCGGTGCAGACCCTGGTCGTCGGTCGCGCCCCGAAGGCCAAGCGTGGCCAAGGCGCGCAGCGCCTGGCGAGCCGGCTGCCGCTGCCCCGGCCGATGTCGTTGGGACTGGCCCAACCGTTCGCCAAACCGGCCCGGGCTGCGCTGGTCGGCGCCGCGGTGCTGTTCGGCGTGGTGAGCGTTACCTTCGCGATGGGGCTGGAGACCGCGTTCACCAAGTACACGGACACGGACACCACCGGCTTCAACGCCGCGTCGATGCTCGTGGTGCCCGCCGGTACGCCCGACGGTTTCCACTCCCCCGGCGGCCCTGCCAGCCCCCACTTGGACTCCACCGGGGTGGCCGCCGCGCTCGCCTCGATCCCGGGCACGAAGGCCGCGTTCGGCTGGGGCAACAGCGGCGCGACCGTGATCGGCGCGCCGACGGGGGACTATACGGTGGTGGACACCACCACCGGCGACCTGTCCTGGACCAACCTGGGGCTGCTCAACGGCCGCTGGTACCAGAACCCCGGCGAAGCCGTGATCAACGATTCCCTGGCCTCGGCGGCCGGGATGCACGTCGGCGACACCGTCACCGTGACGCAGGACGACAAGCGACTGCCGCTGCGGATCGTCGGCATCGACTTCGATGCCAGCAGCAACGGGGTCGTGATGACCGATTCGGCCACGTTCACCGCCGCCGGCCTGACGCCGTACATCACCCGGTTCAACGTCAAGCTGGCCGACAACGTCAGCGGCCCGGACTGGTCCGCCTCGGCCGCCCCCGCGCTGACCCCGCTGCACGCCGAAGCCACCCCGAACATCACGTACGACAACGAGACGGTGCTCATCATGAGCGCCCTGGTGGCCACCCTCACCCTGATGATGATCGCGGTCGCCGCGCTCGGCGTGTTGAACACCGTGGTGCAGGACACCCGGGAACGGATCCACGACCTGGGGATCTTCAAGGCCCTCGGGATGACACCCAAGCAGACCATAGCGATGGTGCTGACCTCGGTGAGCCTCACCGGCCTGGTCGCCGGGCTGATCGGGGTCCCGATCGGGATGGCGGTGGAGAAGGTGACGCTCAGTCAGATGGGGAGCGCGATCGGCAGGAACCTGCCGCCGAGCGTGACCCACGTCTACACCGCCGGGCTACTGCTCCCGCTGCTGGCCGGCGGGATCGCGATCGCCCTGCTCGGGGCACTGCTGCCGGCCGGCTGGGCGGCGCGCTCCCGGACCGCCACCGCGCTGCGGACCGAGTAGAACCGGTCGCTCGTGGCACCGAGGACCTACCATCTTGACGCTGCCGGTCAGGGGGACGGCATGGCTGGGATGGTAGGTGCTCGTGCTCGTGTGGGTTCGGGAAGCGGCTCCGGGGAAACGGGCCGGTCGAAAGGCCGGAACCGCGCCGGGCCGACGTCACCCTTCGTCACCGACGGTCATCATCGCCGGACGCGCCTCGCAAGTTGACGCTCGGAAAGGCTCGCAGACGACAAGTCGACACCCCTGGTCGCCGACGATGGACTCGCAAACCATCCGTTGAAGTCACATCATGGGCGAACTGGGAGGGAATGGATCGCGGCCCCGGGGTGCTGTACCGAGGTTGCGGCGTCGGGCCGCACGGGACCGGAGGGGGACGAAGGCGATGGCGGCAAGCAGAGGCCGGGACATGGCGGCGCTGGAGCGCAAGATCCGCAACGCGGGCCGGGCGTGGACGATGGGCGACGTCACGGTGATCGCCGAAGGCCAGTGGGCCGTGCGCGCCGCGAGCCGGACCGAGCGGGAGCAGGACAAGGCGGTCGAGGCGCGGCTGGCGGACGGGCAGCGGGTGGAGCTGACCGTGGAGGAGCTGGCGCGCGTGGTCGGCGCCACCGACCCTGGCGCCCACCACGGCCCGGAGGCGAACTGACCTCCGGCTAGGGCCGGTTCGCCACGCGCTGTGCCGCCGCAGCCGGGCCCGGTGGGGCGGGCCGGCCAGCGGGCAACCCGAGCGGGCGGTACGCCTGCGAGGTACGGCTCGTGGCGGCCCGTACGCGCGAGGCGTCGGGGCCGCCCTCGGCCTTGAGCGTGAGTTCGCGGGCGTCGACGACGTGGTGGATCATCTGGAGGGCTGCGCTGTTGCTCTCCGCGTGGGCGGTGCGCAGGGCGCTCGCCGAGGCGGTGATCCGGTCGAGGTCGTAGAAGGCGGGGACGTGGCCGGGCCGGGTGAGGGCGTGCAGTCACTCCTGGTGCACGGCAATGGAGTTGGAGACGACGACGAGGTGGGACCGGTGGTGCATGGCCGAGCGTAGCATCGGGTCCTCGACGGAGACGGGGTGCGGCCTTCTCCAGTTCGGCGATCGGCCGTCCCCAGGCTTCCTCGATCATCGCGTCCGCGTGGTCGACGGCGGTGAGGTCGGACACGGCGTCCTCCAAGGGATTCGGGGGCGTCAGCGGGCGGGGGCGGCGGAGGCGACCCGCGGGGGCGCCGGCGGCCGGGTCGCGGTGGTGTAGGCGAGCGCGGCGGCGGGGGCGCGGGTCACGGCGGTGGAGCGGGCGGTGGCCGCCTGTACGCGTGCGACCTCCAGGGGACTTGGGGCGACGGGGGTCGCGGTGGCGCCGGCGGGCAGGTGCTCCAGCTCGATGCGTCGCATGTGACGGTGGACCGGGGTCGGGGACCTCGGACGCCCCGTGCGCTACCTGTTCTTGCGTAACGGCGGTCTGGCGGGTCCCGACTACCTGTTCGCCAACCACTGCGCGAGATCTGCCAGGCGCTCGGCATCCTGAACAGCGTCGGCAAGCCCGCGATCCACCCCCATCGCTTCCGGCACACCCTGGGCACCCAACTCGCGGAGAGAGGCGCCCGCGTGCAGACCATCATGAAGGTCCTCGGCCACAAGAGCCCAGGTATGTCGATGACCTACACCCACATCTCCGACCCCACGGTCCTGGCCGACTACCAAGCCGTTCTGACGCCCGGCGCGGCTATCGCCGGCCTGCTCGCCGATACCCTGCGCTCCGGACAGCTCGACCAGGACGCGCTGGACTGGCTCAAGACCAACTTCTACAAGACCGAACTCGAACTCGGCCGTTGCCTTCGCCTGCCCCAGGAGGGCCCCTGCGAGTGCGACCTCTATCTCAGCTGCGCGAAGTTCGTCACTACACCCCAGTACGCGCCACGCCTGCGTGAACGGCTCTGCACCGAGCGGCAACTGATCACCGACGCAAGGGACCGCGGCTGGGAGCGGGAGATCGAGCGCCCACCAGCGCATCGCCGACCGCATCACCAGCCTCCTCGACGACCTCGGCGAACCGCACGACGAGCCCGCCGAGTGAACGGTGCAGCCGAGAAACGCACTGGTCAGGGAGCTTTACGCAGGGCAGGATACGGCCATGCGCTACGTCTACGAGGACCCCGAGCTGCAAGCTCTTGTCCACCGCTACGTCACGCCCGACCGGCGCTACCTCAAACTCGGCGGCAGCCTCGGTCGCATGACCTGGCCTGAACGCACCAAGTTCGCACGGGCGCTCGGCGAGGCTGCCGCCGACATCACCCCACGTGAGCTGACCATCCTGCTTGAGGGCGGGTGGCGCGAGCGCAAGACCGCAGCCTGGCTCATCGCCGTCGCCCGCAGAACCGAGTTCCGCGAACGCCTCGGCGAACTGCTGCTTGCCAGCGAGGTCTGCTTCGCAGGATCGGCCTACTCCGTCGCCCTCGCCACCTTCGGCACCTCTGCCGACGCAGACCTGTTGGCTGCCTACCTCGATCGCTACCTGCGACGCCCCGACCTCTACTACGACCAGACAGCCGCCATCGGCGCACTCCTGCACCTCGACTCCAAGCTCGGTGCCAATCGAGCAGACCGGTTCCTGGCCCCAGACGGCCTCTGGCACCGGTGGATTGACGGACCGCCTCGCAAGGAGCACCACCGCGCGCCGAACAGCTACCGGGAGAGCATCAGCCAGTTCTGCGTCTTCGCTGATGAGAGCACCGAGCACTGCACGGCAAAGCACCGATGAGGCCGTCCTCGGAAGGGTGACACCTGAACGAAGGAACCCACCGCCGCACAACTCGACTCTGTCCAGATAAGCGAGGAAGACCCTGGCCCGGTGGTGGGGTGCGCCGACGTCGGCTGCGCGAAGCACGATCCACTTCGCGTCGTACCGGAGCTGGGTCAGGGTGCTGAGTACGGCGCCAAGTGCCCTCAGGTCAGGCTGAGTTGGGTCGTCTCCCAGACACCACGGGCAGCGTTCCACGTCGCCGGCGGAGGCGGCGACGGCGGAGGCGGCGACGGCGGGGGAGGTGACGGCGGGGGAGGTGAGCAGTCCTCGTACATTCTCGACCACCAGGAGGTGCGGGCGCAGGGCCTCGACCGCGCGGGCCACGTGCAGCCAGAGACCGGATCGGGTCTCGGGGTTGAGCCCGGCACGGCGGCCGGCGACCGAGACGTCTTTGACACGGGAAGCCCGCTTCCGTGTCAAGTCCGAGCGTGTTGTGCTGGTAGCTTCGCAAGGGCTGGGACCAGCAGATGGGAACCGCCTCCTGTGCCGTGGTGCTACTGGATTGAGGCGGACTGCGCTGTTGGCGAGGAGTCGGGGTGCGGCATGGTCTGGCCATGCCCTCCGATCACAACGACCACTACCATCGACTCCTTCTGCGCCAGGTCCCGTCCGGCTACCACACCGTGTCGGACGTCGGCTGCGGGACTGGCCGGTTCGCTCGGCGGCTCGCAGGCCTGGGATTCGAGGTCGATGCGGTTGACCGGTCCGAGGAAGCGGTCGTGGCAGCCCGGGCGTCGTCCGCGACTGCCGCAATGAGCAACAGTCCCAGTTCCGCCATGCGGACATCGGCCAGGTCGAGTTGCCGAAGGGGCACTACGACGTCATCTCCTGCCTGGCGAGCAGCCATCACATGCCGTTCGGCACGGTCCGAGCTCTGCGGGATGCTCTGGCCCCGGCGGCTCCTCGTCATCCTGGGCTGCTATCCGGAGAGGACACGGACTGACTGGGCATGGTGCCTGACTGCCGTGCCGGTCAGCGCAGTTGCTCGACTCATACCTGGAGGCCTGGCTAGACCTGCGCGACCCGACCGACTGGCCCGCCGCCTCCTGCCCGGCTACGCCTGGGTGTTCGGGATGGGCGACGGCACCGCCAACGTCGGCCTCGGCGTGCTCGACACCGTCGCCGTCGTCCGCGGACGGACTGGCGGGACCTGCTCCGCCGCTCGTGTGCCGGCCTGCCGCCCGAGTACGGCTACACCGCAGAGGGCGTCACCGAACCCGTCTGGGCTCCGCCCTCAATGGGCCTCAACCGCCAACCACACCACGCCGACGGCCTGTTGCTGGTCGGCGACTCGGGCGGCCCGGTCAGCCCGGCCAACGGCGAGGGCATCGCCTACGCGATGGAGTTCGGCCGGTACGCCGCCGAGACGATCGTCCTGGCACTGGCCCGGCGCGCCGATCGCGGCCGCGGACTCGCCCTGCGCGCCTACCCGCAGGCGCTCCGCTCGGCCTACGACGGCTACTTTGTGCTCGGCCGGCTCGCCGCCGACGTACTCGGCCCGCCCCGGACTGATCGGCGCCGCAGGGGCGGCCGGCCTCGGCCACCCGGCTCTGCTGAAGCTGGCGTTCCGGTTGATGGTCAACCTGACCGAGCCCAACTCCAGGGACGCCCTCGACCGGCTGTTGCACGTGATCGGCAAGATCGCGCTCAGCAACCGGTGATGACGATCGGCCCTTCAGACCGTGAACCACTCCTTGCCCTCGGCGGAGCTGTACGCCAGGACGATGACGCCCGCGATCGCGATGCCGGCCAGCGAGATGATCGAGCCGGAGAAGAGGAGCTGGATCACGCCGGCGACGATCATGAGCCACTCGATCACCAGCACGGTCCTCCGGGTCCACCGGGCCCCACTCGGCGCCAGGGCCGCGCAGGTGCCGAGCAGGACGCCGATCAGGATCGAGAGGAAGGCGATGAACGTCACCTGGGCGACACCCTCACCGTGCTGGCCGTGAATCAGTGCGAGTAGGAAGATCCCAGCGGCGCCGTTGAGGACGGCGTGCAGCCAGACCCCCGCTACCACCCACTTGAGTGATGTCGGAATCCGCTCGTCCGCCAACTGGTTCGTCATCGGTGACCACCCCCGGATCGTCGGTGCGGCCGGGGCCGGTGGCCGGGCCGTAGGGGAGAGGATCCGGGTGGCCGGGTCTGCCGTCAATGGCCACGTCCGCCTCCCTTTCTCCGGTTGGCCGAAAGCTTTCGACACTCCGATGGGCAGGTAATGTTGACGGAGGATCAGGTAGCCCCCTTTGTCCAGTGGCAGCCCGGATGCGGAGGGTGATGTATTGCCCTCCGGCTGGGCCCTCACGCTGATACGACGTCAACGATGCCCCTCGAGGAGATCCGACAGGAGGCCGCTGTTCTCCTGCCGGGGCTTCAGTCTCCGCAACTCCTCTTCTGACGGTATCCGCTTGCCTTCCGCAACCCTGTAGGGCGAGGTGGTAACTGGCCTCGGCTCACTCCCTGTTGTGGAACGGCAGCACGGACACCCTCAGGATGGGACTGCTCATGGAGTCGATGGTTCTCCACCTCCAGGACATGGATGACCCGGGCGTACTGGGTGACGGTCTCTTTCAGCCGGTTCTGCTCGGTCCGGGCCTGTTTGAGTTTCTCCTCCAGCTCGTTGTTCTCCCGGTGCAGGTCATCCGCGATCTCGGGCCGGGAGTCCTGGGCTTTGACCAGCGCGTAGAACAGGTCCTTGAGACCGGTGTGTTTGTGCGCGAGCTTGTTGCGCCGCAGTCCGCCCTCGTCGGCGAGGAACTTCACTGTCAGCTGGCCGTCGGACCGTAGCGGGACACCGACCAGGAGGCGGACCATGGCCTCGGTGATCGCCTGGATCTCGGCGGCGTCGGTGTCGTGTGAGGGCGTCGTCACGCGTCCAGCCTCCGCTCCAGCATTCGGCCGATCAGGTCCTTCTCGTGCTCGGTGAGTTCGGCCAGCAGTGCCGGCCGGGCCGCCTCGGTGGTACGGGCGTGCAGCAGGTCCGTGACTCGGGCCAGGTGCCCGGCCCAGTCGATGGCCCAGGCGGCCGGGGAGATGGTGGACGCGAGCGCGGTCAGGGCCTGGTGGAGGTAGATGATCCGCGGCAGGTGCCGGGCGGTGGCCACCGCGTTGGGGCAGGCGAAGCGCAGCAGGAACGACACCGCGCAGGGCCGTCGGGAGTGAACGGGCTGTGCTCGAAGTCGGTGCAGGCCGCCACCGCCGTGTCCAGCCGCCCGGACATCACATCCGTTGCCGTCTCGGCCGGCGGTTCCCGAAACACGCGCCACCGACTCGGCGTCCACCTCGCCCGCACCGGCAGCGTCCACCGTCTCGTGTCCTGACACGGCGGCTGGATGGACGTGCCGTTCACCGTGTTCAGTCATCCGATCAAGCGGGGCAGATTTGTTCGCGGTCCGGAGGTCAGGTAGGTGCTGTCCGCCGAGGAGCAGTTCATATCCTTGGCCAGTTGCAGGCGGCTCGACTGTTGACCCGGCCCATGTGCACCGGGATGCCCCGGTCGACTGCCTGTCGGGCGGCGCTCCGGGCACTCGGGAGGAGCTTCCATTCAGTACTGCCGCCGATGAAAAGCACGTCGGTTCGGTCCCAGGGGATGAGGCCGACGGCCCTCGGAACCGTCCTGGGTCACGAAAGCTGCCGGCACGCCCAGGCTCCTGATCCGGGGCAGCCAAGGCAGGGACATCGTCAGGGTGGCGCCGGCGTCCATGGGCTCGTCGGGAGCTGCCGCGTAGGGGCACCGGTCCGGGCTGTAGCGGTTGATCGTGGTGGTGAGCCGGGTCCACCACCGGTCTTCGCCCGGCCAGCCTGACCCGGCGTGCGACAGCTGGTGCGCCCGCTTGAGATACGGGTCGCACCGATTGTCGCCAAGTCTTGACACTGCGTCACGAGCCGAGAACCCTGGTGCTGTACTCCAGGGACGTGAGGGACACGGAATGCCATGGGTTGACGAGAGCGGGAGCCACCAGGGTTTCCCGGCAGCGGTGTCGGCGGACGGCAGCGAGCCGGCGCCGTTGCCGGACGGGCGCACCACCTGGTGGCTCTACAACGGTGCGGATGGTCCTCGGGCCACTGCGGTGCGCGGCGGTTGCAGCTGCGGCTGGCGGGGTGAGCGGGTGCACCTGTTGGACTTCGGAGACGACGAGGCGACCGAGGCGGTGGGTGAGGCCACCGGGCCGTTCGCGGACTGGGAGTGGCACGTCGACCTGGCCGAGGGTGTGGTGCCGCGCGAGGTCGAGGAGCTGGTCGCGGCGCTGGTGGACCGGATCTGCGACCTGACGGAGAGTCGGCCGTACGCCGCCGCCCGTGCGGCCGCCCGGTTCGAGCGTGCCGCCGGTTCGACCGCACTGCTGGCCGGCCGCAAGGCCCGCAGCAGCATGATGACGTGGGAGTACGTCGGTCGCGCCTTCGGCTGCGGGCCGGAGGAGGCGCTGGAGCGGTTTGGCGAGACGTTGGACGATGTCGACCGGGGTGATGAGGCGTAGGGCGTCGGTCTTCACGCGTTGGGCAGGCGAGATCGGCGGCGTCCCCGGGCCAACTCTTCCGGGGGCGCCTCTGTTTGAGCCACGCAAGGTGAGCAGCTGCCTGTAGAAGCAGCTCGCCTTCGCCAAGCGGCGGCGACCAGCGCAGCGGCCGAGCGGGTCTGCGAGATCCTGGAGGACTTCACCATCCTGTTCCACGGTCGGCAGCCGACCGACCTTGAGGAACTGCGGCCGATTCATATCGCGCTGGGCGAGGCTCACCTGAGCTTCGTCCATGCGGCCCGGTACTCCCTCGCCCCGTCCCAGCGGCGCCTGGACCGATCACTGGGCGGCCCCTCGCCCTGGCGGGGCGTCGGATCCTTCTACACCCGACCTGACAGAAGCCTCGACTGAGCCTTGGCCGGACGTCCAACTGAAAGGCAGGAATATCATGAATCTCCCCTGGGGGACCCTCATATCCACCGCCAGCGGAGTGGCCGCGACCATCCTGGGCATCCTCGTGGGCACCCTGGCAGGGCGCCGCAATGAATCCAGGCAGTGGATACGCGATCGGAAGATCGCGGCGTACGAGCGTCTTCTCCAGAGCTTCGGCGCGGTCGAGATCGGCATGCGCCACGCGTACTGGGAGCAGCGCGAACCGGAGGGGATCGACTGGGAGGAGTGGAACGCCGCCCTGGTGTCGGTCAGCCTGGTAGCCGATACCGATGTGGGGGTGGCTGCGGAGCAACTCGGCTCAGTCATCGGAGAGTTCAGCACCTTCCCGTTCGGGGAGCCGAAGGACATGGCGATGCTTCGTCAAATTCATACGAAACTCGACGTCGCACAACGGGAGTTCGTCAACGCCGCCAGGCGATCGATCCACGCGTCAGACACGAAGCAAGTCCCCTGGCGTTTGGGTGGTCCGCCACCCTGGGGTGAGCTTGAGGAGATCCATCAGCGAGACAACGACATCGGTCGCGTCATCCCCTGAGGCACATTGGGTTCGGAGCGTCACGGGACACGCACGAAGGGCTCTTGCCGCACCATGTCGGGTCAAAGCAGTCACGCGAACGACGGCCACCGGTAGGCGGCCCACTCCCGCCAGTCCGCCCAGCCGGGGGGCGGGCCGGCGACCTCGCCGCCTCCCAACTCCGCCGCGTCGGGCTCCTTGAAGTGCGCCCGCCCATCCAGGATGTCGGCCTCGGTCATCGGGAACGTCTCCTCGGGGGTGGTCGCCCAGCGATGGGCGATCCGGGCGCGCTGGGTCGCGTCGTCCACCGGCAGGTAGAGCATGCGAAAGGACGCGCCCTCGGCCTCCGCCAGCCACCGGATCGCGGACCGTTCGTCACGGGACCAACAGCCGTAGTCCACCACAACGTTGGTGCCCAGCCTGACCGCCTCCAAGGCGAGCCAGAGCATTCGCCCCTCCAACACGTCGCGCTTCCCGTCCGCCTCCGCCTCACCGAACAGGGGAATCATCCAGTCGTCGGGCGTCAGGCGCAGCGCGCCGTGCTCCTCGGCGAGCTGCCGAGCCCTCGTGGTCTTTCCGGCCCCCGGCAGGCCGACCATCAGGAACAACGTGGTCACACCCAGATCGTGGCAGGGAGGCCGGGCGGACGACCACCGCTTTTATCCACCTGATCCCGGTCAGCTCGCCCCGCCCACGACCCGAACAACGGCTCAACGTGACGCGTCACGTGATCCGCCGTACAGAGCCAGGCCCACCTCCAGATCGGTCATCCACGCCCCCTCGCTCGACCAGACAGAGGGGCCAATCAGAAAATGGACTTATCTGTTCCAGTTCGGTTCGCCTGCTTCACCGAGGTGCCGCGTGCGGACGGGCACAGGAGATGCAGCCCCTTGGCGACTACTTGGCTCGGGGCAGCGAAGTTGGAGAATCCGTACGGTTGGGGCCACCAGTGCCGCGGGCGCGGTGGCGGAGAAGGCCACAGAGGCGGCGCGGAGTAGTTCGTTGTGGCGCCCGGCCTGACGGTCATGCGGGCGCACTCGTCGGGCGGCGCTCTGACGTTTGCGGTTGGACATGTCGGCCCTTCTGAGAGTGGGGTTGGCCATCCCCACGCCGAGATCGCGCCAGGATCAGGTCGGCGGGCGGAATAGCCGTTGGCACCTCTTCACCATCTCGATCCGGCTTGCCCTGTGCCGCGCCCAGGTGAGCCGATCTCGGTGTACGTTCCAGGGCGTGACGGCACCTGACGACGACGTGGTCGCCGGCACCGCGGAAGACCTTGTCGCTGACGCTCTCGTCCTCGGGCCGGAGCGGGCGAGCACCCGCATGGTCAAGGACTGGTCGAGAACGGTCTGCTTGCCCACCCAGCTTTTGTAAGACCACCCAGCGCGGGAGTGACCTCAGTCTCTTCACGCCGGATCAGCGGATGCTTCTCCGGAAGATCACGGAGGGCAAGCTTCGTTCGCCGCTTGCCCGCGTTCCGCATCACACTGTCGTGCCGGTGATCATCAGCACTCGTATACAGGCAGCACTTCCGACGCATCAGCCCCTGGAGTGCCGACGGAAGTGCCGGCCAAGAGGTCCAGAAATCAGGATCAACTCGCGCCTTCATGGGTGGAACACCCAGTGAGACCGCGGTTGAGATCCCATTCAGGGCGGACGGACGATGGCAATCGTTGCCTCCTGTTGTCCCAGGTAGCGCCCATGGTTCCGCCCATGAGCGTTCCCGAGGTCATCCCCATCAGGCACGAGCCTGATTACCGCACGAGCACGATCGGGCGGTGGCAGGGCGGCCAGTTCTTCGCCTCGGTCACTGCGGCCTTCCCCGAGGGCTGGAGCGGCGACGACTGGCAGTCCCGGAAGCGTTGGTGCGCAGTGCTCCATCGGTTCGACGCGGCCGGCCAACACCTGGACTCGCGCATCCAGTTCACCGGCACCACGGCGGACGGCGAGAAGAAGGCGATCGACGCGGCCCGGCTGCTGCTCGCCGAGTGGCTGGACGCTCTTCCGGAGCGGCAGTACCAGGACATCACGATCGCGCCCTTCGAGGTCCGGTTCGGGGGAGCCCTGTTCGGTCTGGTCGTGGAGGAAGACGTGGACGAGGAGGATGAGGAGGAGGACGACGGTGTGTGGGCCGAGTTCTATCCCGACGGCCTGGGCTTCAACGCGCCCTGGAACGGTTGCTACGACACCTGAGCCGAGCCGGCGAGGAGCCGCGGGCCGCTCCGGGCGGCTGCTCGGCCCCGGGCCAGCCGGCGCGCCATTACGCCGATCATCGCCCAGCGGACCATCGTCTCTCCGGGGATCTGGGCGGTCCGGTCGACCAAGCGGCCGGCGAAGCCCTGGTCCGCCCGGATCCTCTGAACACTCGGGTGGTCGAGCCGGGTCCGCAGCAGCGGGCGGCGGGCACCGTCCCGGTCCTGGACGTTGGCCGCGACGACATGCACGGCCAGGAGCAGGCCGAGGGTGTCGGTGACGATGAACCGCTTGCGGCCCTTGACCTTTTGCCCGCGTCGAAGCCCCTGGTTGCGGCCAGGACGGTGTCGGCGGTGCGGACGGACTGGGAGTCGATCAGCCCTGCGGTCGGTTCGGCATTCCTGCCGTCGGCCGTCCGGACCTTGCCGCGCAGGGCATCGTGGATGCGCTCGACGGTGCCGTCGTCGGGCCATCAGGTGAAATCCAGTACGCAGTCGGCCAGGGCGGGAAGTCCTTCGGCAGCTGCCGCCAGGCGCATCCGGGGCCGCATCGCCCCTGCACACCAGCGGGGAGCCGAGAACCAGGAAGCCCAGGTCCCGGTCGGCGGGCGCGGGACGGCTGCTGGGGGAGGCAGCGCCGGAGACCCGGGAGCGGCGGGGAGGTTCGGGGCAGGGCGGGTGCGGTCGGCGAGATCGACTGGGACGTCTCGGTCGACTCGACGTCCGTGCGCGCGTACCTGTGCAGGGCATGGTGGTCGGCCGGCTTGCCGGGGGCGGGTGACCGGGTCCAGTGCTCCCGGGGGCGGGCAGTCCGCCCCCGGGCCCTGCCGTCACGGTCCTCCGAGAGTCACCTTGGCGGCCTTCGTCCAGCCCAGGTCGACCACGGCCACGTTGCCACCGGTGCAGCCGGCCCGGGTCGAGGAGGCGAACGTCGATCCGTACTGGTAGCTGCCTCCTCCTTGTGAGTTCGCGGCAGGCTGGGTGAAGTAGGCGACCGACTGGGGCACGCTGTTGCAGGGGACGGCGGTGCCGAAGTACTCGCTGAAGTTGGAGGGGACACCGAGCTGGTTCTGAGCGATCGGGACCCGCAAGCTGCCGATGGGCGTGTCGACCCCGGTCTTCAGGTTCTCGATCCACGCCCCCCACCACTGGCCACCCGCGTCCGCGTTCAGTCGCCACACCCGGTACCGGTAGGCGGCCTGCGGGTCGATCGGGTAGGCGATGCGGCAGCTGAGCCCGGATCCCTCGCCGGCGAACGAACCGCAGTTCCCGCTCTGGCCGTTGGCGTTCCACAGCGAGAAGATCGCCATCTCGCCGGTCGTGTGGTCGAAACGCTGCCCGTCCGTCTGCAGGCCCGTGTAGCCGCCGTGGCCGGGCGTGGCCGTGAAGTCCCAGAGCAGGGCCCAGTAGGAGTGGTTGGCCTTCTGCGTGATCTGAACCTGCTGGTCGATGTTCCAGAATCCCCGTGCACCGTTGAAGTTCCAGAACGCGTACTCGTTGGCGTTCTGGTGCTGAGCGGCCTGCGCCGGCACGGTGTTCAGTGCCAGCGCGGTGCAGACGGCGGCAGCCAGCCCCAGGAGCCGGCGGCCTCGGAAGCCCGGTCGCCTCGTCGTCTTCGCTCCACGCCTGATCATCGTCCCCCCTGATGTGGATCGGACATGCTTCGGACTTCCGGACTTCCGGACTACCGGACGGCCGGAAGCTTGGATGCCCAACGCTAGACGCGTGGATCGGATGAGAGCAGGGCGCGAGAGGAGCCCCGATCTCTTCGCTGCTGCGCTCCTGCAAGCCCCCTGCGCAGCGGTACGGCCTGGGCTCGGAGGGCGATCCCTTCCATGTCTGTGGATCGTCAACTCGGCCTGATTTCATGCTGGTTGAGTTGGCAGGGACATTTTGGATCGATTTGAGTCACATTCACCTTCTGGTGATGTTGCTGCTTTTGTCGATCCTGCGCCGCCCGCAGACTGGGCACCTCGCGAATCTCGCGGAGATCGCCGGAGCGGAAGGGGACTGCTGCCATGCCCGAGCAGAGCGACGACAAGAACCGTGAGGCCGAGCAGAACCGCAACAACGGCTCCGACTCCGGCTCCGACTCCGACGCCACCGACTCCGGCTCCGACTCCGACGCCACCGACTCCGGCTCCGACTCCGCCGACGACTTCTGGCGCCGTTCCATCGCACCGCAGCTCAGGAAGACGTGGGTGCAGGCCGGCGTCGGACTGGTGGTGATCGCTGCCGCAGGATTCGGGGCCTACCAGAGGTACAGCCTCCACGATGGGTCGGATCGCGGCTCGGGATCGACAGCAGCACCGACCCCGAGCGGCCCCCCGACGGCGGCTCCGCCTGTCCCGATCGCGAGCACGACGGGGCCGACGCACTGCGGGGACAGCGAACAGGGGGTCCGGCTGCCGCAGAGCGCGGTGACGGAGCTGTGGTCCGCCGTGATCAAGGCGGAGGTCAGGTGCGTTCTGAGGGAGGGCGACCACCTGCTGTGGGAGTCGCGACTCGACGGGGTGCACACGGCTGGCACGGCCCCGCACTCCAACTACTACTTCAAGGGAGACATCCTCATGATCAATCCCCTGGAGTTCCAGCTCTCCGATGCGGACATGGGCTCCACCCGAACCCTGCAGGCTGTCGTGGTGAACACCGAGACGTTCGACGCGATCAACCGAAAGATGGCCGAGCACGGCCTGGTGCTCGACTCGGAGATGAAGAACCTGCCAGGCCCCGTACGTCCGGCGTCGAACCCGATGGCGATCACCCGATCCGGCTGACCCGGCCCCGACCGGCACGGCGTTCTCGTCAAGCCCCGAGTTGTCCTCCGAGGCGCCGGCCGGCGGCGCCCCGTCCCGGGCCGGTTCCGGTCTTGGGGCAGGGCGGGTTGGGTGCACTTCCCGCGGCGTTCGTCGGACCCTCGCGGTGTTCGTCGGACCTGGGACACCATGCGGGTCCTTCGATGGTGTCGAGCGGAAGCCGATCGGCTGGAGTGCCTGACGGACGTGGCGTGGGGGGGGACGCCCCCCCCGCGGGACGACACCCCCCCACCACCAAAAAACAGGTTGGTTAGGGGGTGGGGGGGAGGGGACAAGGGCCCCCC
>NZ_JBHWCL010000189.1:0-17307 GCF_042735125.1 Kitasatospora sp. NPDC059599
TTTTATTGATCCGGCCACCACGCATAACTACACCACCTACGTGGTGGGCCGCGTATGTTGTTTATAAGCCCCTGGGGTATCAGGGGGGGGGGGGCCGTCGGCCGCCCGCCCCGTTCGGTGTCCGCCCTGTCAACTACCCGCCGGTAGTAGCACGGTGTGGTTGTCGGATCATCCCGCCTGTGGAACAACTGAGTTGACGTCGACTCAGGAGGACTCGGATGAGGGCGCTGACCCGCCTGGCACCACCACTGCTGCTCACCACCGCGCTGGTCTGGTCCACCGCACTGCCGGCCGGGGCCGCGGCCCCGCCACCCAAGGCCCCCGAGGCGGTGGGCCGGGGCGGAGCGGTGGCCACCGTCGACGCCGACGCCACCGCCGCCGGGATCGAGGTGCTGCGCAAGGGCGGCAACGCGGTGGACGCGGCGGTCGCCGCCGCGGCCGCCCTCGGGGTCACCGAGCCCTACTCCTCCGGCATCGGCGGCGGCGGGTACTTCGTCTACTACGACCACGCCACCGGCCGGGTGCACACCATCGACGGCCGCGAGACCGCCGGCCGCACCGCCGACGCCGGGCTGTTCCTGGAGGACGGCCGGCCGCTCCCCTTCGCCGACGCCGTCACCAGCGGCCTGTCCGTCGGCGTCCCCGGCACCCCGGCCACCTGGGACGCCGCACTGCGCCAGTGGGGCACCCGCTCGCTCGCCCAGGCCCTCGAACCCGCCGAACGGATCGCCGACCAGGGCTTCGTCGTCGACGAGACCTTCCGCGGCCAGACCGCCGACAACCAGGCCAGGTTCAAGGACTTCCCGGCCACCGCCAAGCTCTACCTGCCCGGCGGCAAGCCCCCCGAGGTCGGCAGCGTCCTGCGCAACCCGGACCTCGCCGCCACCTACCGGCTGCTCGCCAAGGACGGCGTGAAGGCCTTCTACCGGGGGCAGTTGGCCGAGGACGTGGTCAACACCCTGCAGCACCCGCCGGTCGACCCGGCCTCCGGCCGCACCGCCCGCCCCGGCAGGATCGACACCGCCGACCTCGCCGCCTACCGGGTCCGCGACCAGGCGCCCACCCACGTCACCCACGGCGCCTACGACGTCTACTCGATGGCCCCCTCCAGCTCCGGCGGCACCACCGTCGGCGAGGCGCTCGACATCCTGGAGGACGGCGGCGACGTCTCCGCCTACAGCGGCACGCAGTACTACCACCACTTCCTGGAGGCCTCCCGGATCTCCTTCGCCGACCGCAACCGCTGGGTCGGCGACCCGGCCTCCGTCGACGTCCCCACCCGGCAGCTGCTCTCCGAGCGCTACGCCGCCTCCCGGGCCTGCCTGATCAGCCCCGACCACGCGCTCACCAGCCCGCTCGCCCCCGGCGACCCCCGCCACCCGGCCGACTGCGCCGACACCGGCCAGGCCGTCCCCGAGCCGTACGAGGGCCCCAACACCACCCACCTGACGGTCGCCGACCGCTGGGGCAACGTCGTCTCCTACACGCTCACCATCGAGCAGACCGGCGGCAGCGGCATCACCGTCCCCGGCCGGGGCTTCCTGCTCAACAACGAACTGACCGACTTCGACTTCACCCCGCTCGCCCCCGGCGTCCCCGACCCCAACCTGCCGGGCCCGGGCAAGCGGCCGCGCTCCTCGATGTCGCCGACCGTCGTGCTGCGCGACGGCGAGCCCTTCCTCGCCACCGGCAGCCCCGGCGGCGCGACCATCATCACCACCACCCTGCAGGTGCTGCTCGGACGGCTGGACCGCGGCCTGAGCCTGGAGCAGGCCATCGCCGCGCCCCGCGCCAGCCAGCGCAACACCGCCGCGACCCAGGCCGAGCCCGCCTTCCTGGCGCTGCCCGAGCGGGCGGAGCTGGAGGCGCTGGGGCACGCCTTCACGGCCGTGGCCGAGATCGGGGCCGCCACGGGCGTGGAACGGCTGCCGGACGGCCGCTGGGTGGCCGCCGCCGAACCGGTGCGGCGCGGTGGCGGCTCGGCGGCGGTGGTCCGGCCCGCGCGCTGACCGGGCCCGCGGGCCGACCGGTTCGGACGGGCGGGCCGTCCGGGCCGACCGGATCGTCAGTGGCGGGCGGTATGTTCGGGGTGGGCCTCCCTCGCGAGGGCGGCCCACCCCGTCCGTACCGAACCACCGGGAAGGCCGCCCGCCGTGACCGTCCGCATCGCCACCTGGAACATCAACTCCGTCACCGCGCGGCTGCCCAAGCTCCTGGAGTGGCTGGAGAGCGCCA
This sequence comes from Kitasatospora sp. NPDC059599, assembly GCF_042735125.1. Taxonomy (NCBI): domain Bacteria; kingdom Bacillati; phylum Actinomycetota; class Actinomycetes; order Kitasatosporales; family Streptomycetaceae; genus Kitasatospora; species Kitasatospora sp. NPDC059599. The sequence continues at coordinate 2,236 of NZ_JBHWCL010000189.1, forward strand.
AGCCCGACGTGCTCTGCCTCCAGGAGCTCAAGTGCGCGGCCGACGCCTTTCCGTACGACGAGGTCCGCGAGCTCGGCTACGAGACGGCCGCGCACGGCACCGGCCGGTGGAACGGCGTCGCCGTCGTCTCCCGGATCGGCCTGGAGGACGTCGTGCGGGACCTCCCCGGCCAGCCCGGGTACCTCGCCGACGGCGCCCTGCTGCCCGACGTCGAGCCGCGCGCCATCGCCGCCACCTGCGGTCCGGTCCGGGTCTGGTCGGTCTACGTGCCCAACGGCCGCGAGGTCGGCCACGCGCACTACCACTACAAGCTGGAGTGGCTGGAGGCGCTGCGCAAGGCCTCCGTCGAGGACGCCGCCGGCTCCCGCCCGTTCGCCGTCCTCGGGGACTTCAACATCGCCCCGGCCGACGAGGACGTCTTCGACGTCGCCGCGTTCGAGGGCCTCACCCACGTCACCCCGGCCGAGCGCGCCGCACTGGAGGCCCTCGGCGGGATCGGCCTGCAGGACGTGGTGCCGCGCCCGCTGAAGTACGACCGCCCCTACACCTACTGGGACTACCGCCAGCTGGCGTTCCCCAAGAACCGGGGCATGCGGATCGACCTCACCTACGCCAACAAGGCCTTCGCCGACGCCGTCACCGACAGCTACGTCGACCGCGAGGCCCGCAAGGGCAAGGGCACCTCGGACCATGCGCCGGTCGTGGTGGACCTCGACCTGTGAGCCGCTCCGGGGTCGCGCCCGCCGTGACCCCGGGTGACGGGCCGTAACCCGAACGGTCCTGAGCGCTGGCTGAGCGCGGGGCGCGTGCCTACCGTCGGTGAGTGACCGGGTGCAGTTGATCGACCACGTGGACATGGGTGTCCCCGGCTGCGTCCGAGAATCCCGGAGGTTCCGGCATGCGCCCCATGCGTACGGCCGCCGCCGCCCTGATCGGCGCGACGGCGCTGACCGGCCTGACGGCCCCCCTCGCCCACGCCAGGGACGGTGCGGCCTCGGTCAGCCCGTCCCAGGCCGCACCGGGCCAGACCGTGACGGTCACCGTCTCCTGCGAGAAGTCGGACAAGCCCGACGCCAAGACCATCACCGCCCGCTCCGCCGCCTTCGAGGGCGGCCCGGCGACCCTCACCCTCGGCGCCGACGGGAAGCACACCGGCTCCGCCCGGCTCGCCTCCCAGCACTCCGGGGACAGCAAGGTCGACGGCACCTGCCCGGACGGTGGCGCCTTCTCGACGACCGTGACGGTCAGCACCGTCGCCGCTGCCGGCCCCGAGACCAGCCTCGGCGACTGGGGCAAGGCAGCGGGGGAGTGGGCCGGATCGCTCGGGCAGTCCGGTGCCGGCAGCCAGCAGGTCGCCCCGCACGGCGCCGTGCAGACCGGCCTCGGCGGCTCGGTCGCGTCGGACCCGGCGGAGCTGGCCGGCGGCCTCGCCCTGGTCGCGGGAGGTGTCGGCGGCTTCTGGCTGATCCGTCGGCGCGGTGCCTGACGGCCCCCGCCCCTCCGTGCCCCGCACTGCCGGCCCCGACGGGACCGGCGGTGCGGTGTTGTGACAGGCGTTGCGGAAGGCGTCCCGGTCGGTGCTCCGGCCGGTGTCCGTGCTGGTGTCCGGGCCGGTGTTCCGCCGGGCGGTTCCGGACCGGGACCGGCGCCCCGTCAGGCGGTCGCGGGCTCCGGGTGCGCGCGGTCGTCCTCGTGCGCGAGGATCCCGCTCGCCAGCAGGTACTGGGCCAGCACGTAGGTCGCCATGATCCAGAACTGATGCCCCGGCAGCTCCCGCCACTTGGCCAGCTTGGTGGCGATCAGCGTGTCGGAGAGCAGGAACAGCGCCCCGCCCAGCCCGGTCCGCCAGCCCAGCCCGGCCGAGGTCACGGCCGTCGAGGTGAGCAGCAGGCTGTAGCCGGCCACCGGGACCCGCAGGTCCCCGAGGTCCGGCCAGAGCTGACCCACCAGGGTCACCCAGGCCGTCGCGTACGCGGCCGCGACCAGCAGGGCCCGGCGGCGATCGGTGAGCGCGCCGCGCCGGACGAACATCGTCACGTAGCAGACGTGCGCGGCCGCGAAGGACCCCATGCCGGCGAGGAACGCGGGGTCGTTCTTCAGCTGGAGCAGCACGTCCCCGCCCGCGCTCAGCAGCAGCGCCGGCGCCAGCAGCTCCGGCGCCTCCCGCCCGGCGGTCCTGGCCGCGGTCACGCTGTGTCCGGCCAGCAGGGGCATCAGCGCCGGCTTGGTGGCGTTCTGCAGCACCGACGCGCCGGACAGGATCGCGCCGAGGTGCGTGGCCGAGGTGGCCGCGAAGCCGCCCAGCAGGCCGGTGGCCGAACGCAGGCGCGCGCCGAGGACGGCACGGGTGGTCGTACGAATGCTCATGCTGGCGCGGCCTCCGACGGTCGGGCGGTGGGGGATCCGGATCGACCCTAAGGGAGCCGGTGATACGACGGAAGGGCGGGTTACCGGTGCGTAACCCGGACGGGGCCGGGCGGATGACGGGACGGCCGGAAACCGGGCCGTGGGAGCGCGGGGAGCGGGGCGGCGGAGGAGCGGAGGGCAGGCGGCCGGTTCGAGGGCTCTTGCGGAGACTTCCTCAGGAGGGCGGTTGGTGCCACCGGGTGACCCGGGCACCGTCTACTCTGGACCCCGACATGGATCAGCAGGAGTACGCGGTCGGCGCCACCCGGGTGGCCGCCGGCAGGCCGGACGGGCGGGCGGGCGGGGCAGGCCGGGGAACCGCCGACGCCGTCCTCGCCGTACGCGCAGCCGTGCGGGCCGAAGCCGCGGACCCCACCGGCGCGGTACCGGGGACCACCCCCGCGGACGGCGACGACGCACGGAGCGCCGACGCCGTCCACGACGCCGTCCACGACGGCGGTGCCCTCTCGCCCGACCCCGGCCTGCTGCGGCTGGCGCACTGGTTCGCGGCCGCCACCCCCGGCACCGCCGACGACCTCTGCGCCGCCTCCTTCGGCCTCTACCCCGCCCGCCACCTCGGCGCGCCCGCCGAGCCCGCCGACCCCGACGTCAGCTGGTGGCACGGCCCCACCGCCCACGGCCTCGCGTCCGCCCGCACCCGCGAGGCCCGCGGCGAGAGCGGCCTGCGCCGAGCCCGGCGCGACTCCGCCGCACTGCCCGTCGTCCGGTCAGGCGCCAAGCCGGGCGGGCCCGGCAGGCACCGCAAGCCCGAGCGCAACCGGGCGACGCCGGAGGCGGCGGCCACCGTCCGCCCGCCGTCGGCCCCGGTCGCGCGGGATCGTTCCGGTGAGGGATCTCCCACAGTCGAGTCGTCCGCCACCGAGTCGTCCGCCGTCGAGTCGTCCGCCGTCGAGTCGTCCGCCGTCGAGCTGCCCGTGGCGGAGCTTCCCGCCGCCGAGCGCCGGATCGCCGCCCGGCTGCTGCTCGCCCACCCGCTGGTCACCGCTTCCGGCCCGCACGCCGACGGCTTCCCGCTGATCCGGCGTCACCGCGACTGGCTCGCCGAGCGCTTCGACACCCTGCTCGGCTACCGCCTGGAGGTCGGGCCCTGGCACGCCCGGCTCTGCAAGGCCGGCCTCGGCCCCGGCGCCGGCCGCCGCCTCGAACACCCCGCCACCGGCGCTCCGTTCACCCCCGGCGGCTACGCCCAACTCGCGCTCGCCCTGGCGCTGTTGGTCGACGCACCCGAGCAACTGGAGTACCGGCGGCTGCTCGACGCGATGCGCGCCGCCGTGCCCGAGCCGGCCGCCGACCCGGCCGACCTCGACATGGCGCTGGCCACGCTGGCCGGGTGGCAGGTGCTCGGCGACCCGTCGGCCGACCCCGCCGACGACACCCGTGTCCTGACCGTGGACCGCGAACTCGCCCGTGCCGTCCCGGCCGGCCCGCCCGCCCTGGCCGACGACGCCGCCGACCTCATCCGCCGCGCCGCCGAGGCCGAACCCGCCACCGCCGTGCGCCGCCTCCTCGCCGAGACGCCCGCCGTCCTCGTCGCCGACCTCCCCGAGGACCGCCGCGCCTGGCTGCACGAGCACCGGCTCAGCGGCCCGGCCGCGCTCGCCGAGTTCCTCGGCCTGGAGGCCGAACTGCGGGCCGAGGGCGTCGCCCTGCTCGACCCGGCCGCCGAACTCACCGACCTCGCGCTGCCCGGTGCCGGCACCCTCGCCCAGGCCGCCCTGCTGCTGGTCGAGCGCCTGGTCGAGGAGGTCCGCCCGCTGCCCGGAGAGCCCGTCGACGGCGACGTCCCGATCGCGGACGCGCTGATAGACGGCGTCCTCGGTGACATCGCCGACGAGTACGGTCTCCCGGCGCGCTACCTCTCCGACCGCACCGCGCTGCGCCGGGACTCCCTGGACCTGCTCCACCGCCTCGGCCTGATCACCCCGACCCCCCAGCCCAAGCGCCCCCCGACCTGGCACCTCCGCCCCCCGGCGGCCCGCTTCGCCCCGGCCCCCGACCTCCAGCCCGCGCCGGGCAGCGGGCGCCACTCCCGCCCGGCCCCCCTCGTCCCGTCCCCGCCGGGGCCCCGCACCGGGCAGCGGGCGTAGCGCCCCCGCCCCCACCGGGGGCCGTGCGTCCGGGAGGTGCGTCGCGACGGGCCGGGTGGGAGCGAGCCGGGTCAGCGGGCGTGCCGGATGGCTTCGTCGACCTGGTCGCGGTCGTAGCCGCGGCGTACGACGTCGAAGCCGGGGCGGTCGGGGCGTCGCTGCGGCGGGAGAGCGAGGTACTCGTCGACCTGGTTGCGGTCGTAGCCCCGTCGGACCAGGTCGAATCCGGTTCGTGCCGGTCCGGCCGGGGGTGGTCCGGCGTCGGCGGCCGCAGGGACGGATCTGCGGGAGTGCCGGATGGCTTCGTCGACCTGCTCGCGGTCGTAGCCGCGGCGTACGACGTCGAAGCCGGGGCGGTCGGGGCGTCGCTGCGGCGGGAGAGCGAAGTGCTCGTCGACCTGGTTGCGGTCGTAACCCCGCCACGCCGTGCCGAACCCGGGCCGGGGCGGTCGCCCGTCCGTCGGTCCGCCGCTCCCCGAGTGCCCGCCCTCGACCATCTGTCCTCCCCCGAACGGAACGTTGCGGCCCAGCATGGCACGGCCCCGGCGGGCCGGGAACGCAGAAGCACCGCGCCCGGGCTGCGGGGCGGCGGTGCCGGTGGGTGGGTGCGGTTACTTGCTGGCAGTGGCGCTCGCGAGGGGGCCGTGTTCGACGGTCTCCACGGTGGCGCCGACGCCCAGGGTGCCGAGGGCGATGGAGGCGAGGACGGCGGTGCAGGCGAGGAGGCGGCGGTGCCGCCGGGGCATCGGGAAGCGCGGTTCCTGGTAGGGCGCCTGAGGGCTGGCGTTCATGACAGGGAGGTTTCCAGGGCGGCGTGAACGGTCGGTACGCGCGGGTGAAGTCCGGACGGGGGTTGGGCGTCGGTTGGCCGCGTACGCCCCACCCCCGGCGAGCGGGGCGTACGCCCTGGTCAGCGCTGTGGGCTCCGGTCGCCGACGGCGACCCGGACGGCGTCCCGCAGGCCGTGCCGGGGGTGGAGCCGGGAGGGGCCGGCGTCCGGGTCCGCGCGGAGTTCCTCGACCGGGTGGACGCGCAACAGCGTCACGGCGACGAACGGTCGGTTCCGCGGGTGGCGGGAGGGCTCGCCGGGGAGGTGTCGGGTGGGGCGCCGGTGACGCACGGGGCGCCGGGCGCGGCCCGATCGCCGCCGCCGTGGTCACGTAGCGCGTCGGAGCGCCTACGCTGAGACCACGGAGTGCGGTTCGGACACCGTACGAACGCCCTCCGCCGCCGGGGCGCTCGCCGTGCCCGCGTCGGCCGCGCCGGTGTTGCCCCGGGCCGGGTGGCCGCCGAGGAGGTGCCAGGCTCCATGTCCGGAAACGCCGCGTCCGGAAGCGTCGAGTCCGCCGCTGTCGTGCCCGCCGCTGCCGCTGCCGCTGCCGCGTCCACCGCTGCCCTGTCCGACCGCGCCGGGCCCGCCGACGCCCCGTCCGGGATCGTCAAGCCGCTGCCCGCCGAGTGGTTCGTCCCGCACGGCACCAACGCCGAGATGCGCTGGGACGCCCTGCGCGAGGCCGACGGCTCGGCCGCCGTCGGCCGGCACGTGCCGGTGGAGCGGTTCTTCGTCCGCAACCACACCGGCACCCCGCTGATCGACCCCGAGGCCTGGCGGCTGCGGCTGTTCGGCAGCGGCCTGCGCGGTGCCCCGACGGCCGACCGGCCGGTGGAGTTCGACCTGGCGGGCCTGCGGGCGCTGTCGGAGACCCGGATCAGCGCCGTGATCGAATGTGCCGGGAACGGCCGTGACTACTTCCGGCGTCAGCAGGGCGACCGCGTTCCGGGCACGCCGTGGACGCTCGGCGGGATCGGCTCGGCGGCCTGGTGCGGCGTCCGGCTGGCGGAGGTGCTGCGGGCGGCCGGGCTGACCGGGGAGGCGGTCGACGTGCTGCCGACGGGCCTCGACGCGGACTACGTGGTCGACGGCGTCAACCACGGCCCGGTGCGCCGCCCGCTGCCCGTCGCCAAGGCGCTGGACGACGCGCTGCTCGCGTACGAGATGAACGGCGAGCCGCTGACCCCGGATCACGGTGCGCCGCTGCGGCTGGTGGTGCCCGGCTGGGTGGGGATCGCCTCGATCAAGTGGGTCGGCAGCATCGAGGTCGCCGACCATCCGCTCCACTCGCCGTGGAACACCGACTTCTACCGGATGTTCGGCCCCGGGTACCCGCCCGGCGGTGGCGAGCCGCTCACGACGCAGGTGGTCCGGAGCGCTTTCGAACTCGCCCCGGGCGCGGTGCTGGAGGCGGGCCGCGGCCATCGGTTGCACGGGCGCTCGTGGTCCGGCGAGGCGGCGGTGCGCCGGGTCGAGGTGAGCACCGACGGCGGCCGGACCTGGCGGCGCGCCGCGCTGCAGGGCGGTTCGCACGCCGACGACTGGGCGCGCTGGAGCATCGACTGGCGTCCCGAGCGGCCCGGCCGGTACGAGCTGCGCGCCCGCGCGACGGACCGCCGGGGCAACGGCCAGCCCGAGCGGGCGGTGTTCAACCGGGAGGGCTACCTGTTCGGCGCGGTGGTGGCCCACCCGGTGACGGTGGTCTGACGCGGCCCCGGGGCCGGCGGTCCGGACCCGCCTGAGGGTCGGCCGCCGGCCCGGATCCGCCCGGGTTCAGCCGGCGGGCTGGACCTCGTACGGGGCCGGGTACCGGGTCTCGTACGGGGTCAGCACCAGCCGCACCACGTCCTCCAGCCGCCGTCTGGCGTCCCCGAGGGTGGTGCGGCCGGTCACCCAGGCGGTCAGCTCGCCCTGCCAGGCGTGGGCGACGATGTGCCGCACCAGGTCGCTGGACGCGGCCGGCACCTCGGCCGTCACCGCCTGCAGGGCGGTGCTGTCGGCCCGGGCCATGCCCTGGAGCGCCTCGCTGGCGAACGGGTCGGTGGAGGCGGCCACGGACACCCGTAGCCGGGCGAGTTCCGGCTGCCGCTGGTAGGCCCGCATCCCGCCCCGGACGAACCGGACCGCCCGGTCGGTGTCGCCCAGCCCGGCCCGGGGCCCGCGCAGCTCGGCCACCAGGTCGGTCAGCAGCAGGCGGTGCCACTCGGCGATCGCCGCCGCCAGGAGGTGGTCCTTGGAGGAGAAGTAGCGGTACGCCGTCCCCAGGGCGACTCCGGACCGCTCGCAGACCTGCTTCATCTGCAGCCGCTCGACGCCGATCTCGTTCACCAGGGCGAGCGCGGCCGCGATCAGGCTTTCGCGGCGTTCGAGCTGACGCGGAGACATCGCCTCCACCGGCCGTGGTGACAGGTCAACCTTGGTCACCCGCACCATGATACGGGCCGGGGCCGCTCAGGAGTATGACGCCGACCGGCCCCCTTGCGTTCGCCCGTGGGTCACCGGGGTGCGGAAGGGCTACCCCTGCCGTCGGATCAGCGCCTCCTGGACGGCCGAGGCGACCAGGCGGCCGTCCCGGTCGTAGAACTCGCCGAGTGCCAGGCCCCGCCCGTCCGAGGAGGACGGGCTGCGCTGGGCGAACAGCAGCCACTCGTCGGCCCGGAACGGGCGGTGGAACCACATCGCGTGGTCCAGCGAGGCCATCAGCAGGGTGGGCGGCTCGGTGCGCTGGAAGAAGTTCGGCTGCTCGTCCAGCCCGGCGGTGGAGGCCAGGGTGAGGTCGGACAGGTAGGCGAGCGCGGCGGCGTGCAGCAGCGGGTCGCCGTCCGGCAGCGGGGAGGCGGTGCGCATCCAGACGAACTGCTGGAGCAGGCCGGGGACGGCCGGCGGGAGGCCGGGGGAGTGCGGCGGCACGAAGCGCACGTCGAGGTCGCGGAAGCCGCCGCTGGCGGCGACCATCCTGCGGACCTCCTCCGGTGCGTCGGCGACGGAGTCCGGCAGGGACTCCGGGGCGGGCAGCGGCGGCACCTCGCGGTGGCGGTCGGGGCCGGGCTCGGGGTGCTTGAGGGAGACGGAGAGCGAGAAGATCTCGTTCCGCTTCTGCACCGCCGTCACCCGGCGGGTGGTGTACGAGACGCCCTCGCGCACCCGCTCGACCACGTAGTCGATGGGCCGGGCCGGGGAGCCCGGCAGCAGGAAGTAGCCGTGCAGCGAGTGCACCGGGCGCCGGTCCTCGCAGGTGCGCCCGGCGGCGACGAGCGCCTGCGCGGCGACGTGGCCGCCGAAGGCGCGCATCGGGGCGCCGGCGTGGCAGTAGCCCCGAAACGTGTTCTCGTCCAGCTGCTCCAGCTGCAGCAGCTCGGCGAACGGTGAGGCGGGGCGGGCGTCCCGGGCGGCCAGGACGGGCGGTTCGGTCAGGTCGGTCACGAGGTCATAGTGGCAGAAGCCAACCGTGTCGCGGTGTGACGTGGGTAACGCTTCCGGGGGTGGGCCGCTTCGTAGAACACGTTTCAGTCCCGCGATGTCCCCGAGGAGCCCCGAGGAGCCCCGAGGAGCCCCGGGGGCCCCGGGGGGAGCGTCCCGGGGAGTTCCGACCCGGCGGCCGCACGGCGACGGGCGCGCTCGGACGGCTGCGCCTCGTCGTCCGCAGGCCGTCAGCTGAACTCCGTCACCTCCTCGCGGACCTCGGCCGGCTCCCGAGCCGCCCCGGCCGCGGGCTGCCGCGTCCCGGCCGGCGGCTCGACGCCGGCGCGGGCGACGGCGCGCCACCAGAGGCGCAGGGCGGGCGGGTCGGCGGGCTCGAAGGGCTTGCCGGGCCTGGGCACCGCGAGGCGGGCGCCGAGCGTCCGGGCGGCGGTGACCACCCGTTCGGCGGGTTCGTCCCAGGGGTGCAGCGCGAGGTTGAAGGTGCACCAGTGGATCGGCAGCAGCAGCGCACCGCCCAGGTCCAGGTGCGCCCGGACGCCCTCCTCGGGCGTCATGTGCACCTCGGGCCAGAAGTCGCTGTACGCGCCGACCTGCATCATCGTCGCGTCGAACGGGCCGAGTCGGCGGCCGATCTCGGCGAAGCCGGGGAAGTAGCCGGTGTCCCCGCTGTGGAAGATCCGGTGCCCGCCGCCGGACACCACCCAGGAGGCCCACAGGAACAGCGAGCTGGTCCGCGGGCCGCGGCTGCAGTAGTGGCGGGCGGGCGTGGCGGTCAGGGTCAGCCCGGCGACCTCGGCCGACTCCCACCAGTCCAGCTCGACGATCCGTCCGGCCGGCACGCCCCAGTGCTCCAGGTGGGCCCCGACCCCGAGCGGTACGGCGAACACCGCCTCCGTCCCGATCAGCGCCCGGACGGTGGCCATGTCCAGGTGGTCGTAGTGGTCGTGGGAGACCACGACGACGTCCACCGGGCCGAGTTCGGACAGCGGCAGCGGTACCGGGTGCAGCCGCTTGGGGCCGGTCCAGGCGAACGGGGAGCAGCGCTCGCCCCAGACCGGGTCGATCAGTACGCGCCGCCCGCCGATCTCGGCGAGCGCGGTGGCGTGGCCCAGCCAGGTCAACCGCAGCCCGGACGCGGGCGGTGCGGCCAGGTCGTCCGGGAGCAAACGGTGCACCGGGACGGCGGCGGCCGGGAACCGGCGGGTCTTGTCCCCGGTCAGCTGGGCGCGGGTGATCTCCAGCGGGCTGCGCTCGTACACCAGCCGGCGGGTCGGCACCGGGTTGCGGAAGGCGCCGTCGGCGAACTGCGGGGAGCGGCGGATCCGCGCCAGCCGCTCGCCCCGGGGGTCGGCGCCGAAGGCGTCGGTCCGGACCCGGTGCCAGGCGGCCCGGGGCAGCCCGGCCAGGCCGGGGACGGCACGGTCGGCGGCGGGGCCGGCGGACGGCGGGGCGAGCTGCGAGGCCAGACCGGCGAGGCGGGAGAACCACGGGGCGGGGCGGGGCACGGCTCCTCCAAGGACGGTCACGGCTACCGGGCATGCCCGGGGCGCGCACCGCGGCGACGTCCGAGGTCACTGCGCGCGGCCGGGGTCACTGCGATGCGACAACCATCTCGTCGGAGGTTACTCGCCGTGGGCCGTCCGGACCTGGTGGAGGGCCCGGCACGGTCCAATCGGCGTACCCGGGCCCTTCCCGGTCAGGCGTAGAAGCGGGTGATCGTCTCCGCGACGCAGTGCGGCTTGGCGCTCTGCCCGCTCGTGATGGTGAAGCGCACCACCGCCTGGACGCCGCCGGGCACCTCGGTGGCCGAGACCAGCTCGGCGGTGGCCCGGATCGCCGTGCCGACCGGCACCGGAGCCGGGAAGCGGACCTTCTCCGAGCCGTAGTTCAGCGCCATCCGCACGCCCTCGACGGCGTAGCACTCCTTCGCGAGCACCGGGATCATCGACTGGGTCAGGTAGCCGTGCGCGATGGTCGAGCCGAACTGGCTCTCCTTGGCCCGCTCCGGGTCGACGTGGATCCACTGGTGGTCGCCGGTCGCCTCGGCGAACAGGTCGATCTGCCGCTGCTCGATGGTGTGCCACTCGCTGGTGCCCAGTTCGGTGCCGACGGCGGCGGTCAGCTCGGCGAGGGAGGCGAAGGTCGTCACGGGTGCGCTCCTGGTGGGGGGACGGGCCCGGGGAGGGGCCAGGACGCCGGAAGCGTATGCCTACCCATCGGTATCTGTCAGGAGCCCGGGGCGGACGCCGGAGCCCGGGGCGGACGCCGGGGCCCGGCGAGGGCGGGGCTCACGGCCGCAGCGCGACGCGTCCCGCGGCGCCCACCCCGGTCGGGAACAGCCGCCGGCCGCTGACCAGCTCCGGCACCAGGGCGACGAACAGCGGCTCCGGGTCGCCCACCCACGGTCGCAGGCCGGAGCGCAGCACCCGCCGCACCTGCTCGGAGTCGCGCACCACGTCGGCCCGTCCGTGCACCAGCACGCTCCACCCGGTGCGGGTGACCGGGTCCAGCAGGTCGGCCTGGAAGGCCACCACCGTGCCGTCGAGCCCGCGCGCGGTGGCACTTCCCCGGCGCACGGCGAGCACCAACCGCCCGTCCAGGACCTCGAAGGAGACCGGCAGCACGGCCGGCAGTGCGTGCTCGGTGTACACGACGCGCCCGACGGGCACGGTGCTGAGCAGTCGCAGGCACTCGGCCTCGCTCAGGGTCTCCACACGGTCCTCAGGCTCCATGCGTCCGATCGTCCTCGGTCGGCGCACGCGTCGATAGGGCCCATGGTCCCTGAGCGGACGGGTCGGGAGCCCCGTCGGCGGCCGCCCGGGGCGATAGCCTGCCCGGCGGCGGAACGGTGACGCGAACCCGGACGGTGCGGCCGGCGGTGACGCGGACGGCGGCCCGCCCGCGAAGCGCGCGGCGGGCGGACCACAGTGGCGGGCGGCGGTCCCTGGTGCGCCGGGGCCGGCCAGGAGGGGGGACAGATGGCGGGCGGGGTCGATCTGGTGGTGATCGGGGCGGACGGCGGGCCCGACCGGGCCTTCGGCGGTGCGGCGCTCGCACCGGAAGGCGCCGGACTGCTGGCCGGGGTGCTGCCCGGGATGTTCTTCGACACCGGCGTGGCCGGCTGCCGGGTCGTCACGGCGCCGCCGGACGCGGACGCCAACGCGATGCTCACCGCCGTCCGGGACGCCGCCCAGCACCCCGGACGCTGGCTGGTGGTCTGTCTGGTCGGCCAGCTGGTGGCCGACCCGCGCGGGCGCCGGCTCGCCCTGGTCACCGGCGGCAGCACCCCCGACAACGCCTACCGCCGGGGCCTGGCCTGGGACTGGGTGGTCAGCGCGATGGTGCACGGCGACCAGGAGGAGGCGCTGCTGCTGGTCGACGCGGTGGCCGACCGGGACACCTGGGCGGCGACGGAACGCGGCGGCGAGGACAGCGCGGGCGAACTGCTGAGTTATTCGCGCGTCCCGCTGTGGGGCCGGATCGGGCGCTACGCCCCGGGCAGACGCGGCCGGGACGCCGTACTGCCGGGCGGTGCGGGCTCGTTCAGCCGGGCCCTGACCACCGTCCTGCGGGAGGGCGTCCCGGGTGCCCCCGCGGCCGTCGCACCGCTGGACCTCCAGCCCGCCGTGGCGGCGCTGACGGACGGGGCGGAGTCGGCCGGTAGTTCGGGTGCGCCGGGCGCGCGCCTGCTCGTTCCGCCGCACGGCGGGCGCCTGTTGATGCGCAATCGGGCCGCGGTTCGGGGCGCATTGGCCGGATTGTCGCTTTCCGAAGAACTGTTGGCTGTTCTGTGGCGGGAAAGTGCCCCGACGGAACCGCCTTCCGCGTAAGGTCAGGGGGCCTGAGGTGTTGCCGTGATGGGGTGGGTTGGCGAAGAATCGATCCCCAGCGGAAAGACCGGCGGGACAGCGGAATTCTTCTGGCGGCCGTGGATCACGGATCGGGTCGGTCGCGATCGAGGTGGGCGATGCGGCAGCGCGGAAATGTGTTGCGCCCTGGGGCGGTTGGGGTCGGTGGGGCGGTTCTGGTGTTGCTGCTCGGGGCTTGTGCGAGCGGTGGTTCCGGCGGTTCCGTCGATCACCTCGGGACGACGGCGCCCACCGTTGCGGGAGCGGCTCCGGTAACTCCTTCGGGTGGTTCGTCAAACGCCTCCATCGCGCCGACCGACGGCCCGGAAGGAGCGATGGGCCGGCTCGCCCTGAAGACTTATCAGGACTGGTGGCAGGCGCAGACCGAGGCTTTCGCCCGTACGGATTCGGACGGATTCACGCTGGAGTCGTACTCCTCCGGGCGCGCACTGTCGGACACCCTCGTCGGCCTCCGCCAACTGCACGACGCGAAACTGGTGATGATCGGAACACCGCGCAATTCCGCGGTGGTCAAGGCCATTGATCTCCAGGCCGATCCGCAGACCGCCGTGATCGAGGACTGCGTCGACGTGTCCGACTGGCACCGCGTCGACGCCGTCACGCGGGCCGCGAAGGACCCGGCCCAGCGGTTGAACCGCTACCCGGCGACGGCGTCCCTGCGCTGGTTCCAAGCACGTTGGCTGATCTACGACTTCAAGCGGGAGGTGGACCGGACATGCTGAACGAGCGGAACAGACGTCATCGGGCCCGGCGATTCGCGATCCTCGCACCGTTGTCCGCCGGGTTGCTGCTGTCCTCGGGACTGACGGCGTCGGCGGACGAACCACCGATCGGGGGCGCCGAGCAGTGCGCCCCCGACAAGATCTGTTCGGACGTCCACACCGGCGGCAGCACCCCCAAGCCCGGGTCCACCCAGTCCGGCGGCGGCACCAATTCCTCCGACGGCCCGCTGGTGTGCAGCTACCACGGGGTGGAGTGGGCCTGCCACGACCCGGAACGCGGCTGGTTCAACAGCGACGTGGGCTGCTACTTCAAGGTGCAGGACCCGCAGCCGCCCGAGGGGGCACCCGAGTGGGACGGGCACAAGTCCAGCGAAGGCACGATCTACACCAAGATCTGCCCGCAGACCGGCGGCGGCACGGACGGCGTCCAGAGCGTGTTCGAGTCCCAGGCGCCGGCCGGACCGCCGGTGCTGAACCTGGCGGCCATCGGCCTCAGCCTCGCCCACGAGATGAAGTTCCCGAAGCCCGCCGCGGGCGTCGCGCCCAAGGTCACGGCCGTGGTCAAGGCGCCGGTCTGGCTCTGGCTGGACGGCGTCAAGGCGCCCGAGCCGAAGACGCTCGCGGTGCCCGGCGCCTCGGTCACCGTCACGCCCGTGCTGAAGAACGTGACCTGGACCTTCGACAAGGGCGTCGGCGTGACCTGCGACAAGCCCGGGACGCCGTACGACCCGAAGTACGGCTCCGCCAAGTCCCCGGACTGCGGGTACGAGTTCGCCGTCGGCTCGGGCACCAGGAAGGACGGGGTCTTCGCCGGCACCGTGACGGCGAACTGGCAGGGCCACGTCGTCGTGACCGGGCCGAACGCCAAGACCTTCGACGTCGACATCCCGCAGTCCGCGGACTTCACGCTCAAGGTCGCCGAGATGCAGGTCCTCAACTGACCCCGCCACGACGGCGATTCGACCACTGACGATCCAGAGACGAACGAGGGAAGGGCGGAACCCGGTGGAGAACCGTACATTCGCGACGCCGGGATCCGGCACACCCGCGGGCGCCGGGGCGTCCGTGGCGCTCCCGGAGCAGCAGGAGCAGGGCGGCGGCCCGGGCAAGGGCCGGGGGCGCGCGGTCCCGCACGCCCCCGGGCGGACCATGCGGGCGAGGCGACGGCGCCCGGCGGTGCTGGCGATGGCGGTCGCCCTGATCGCGGCCGGCGGGCTGGGCGGGGCCGTCCTCTACAACAGCACCGGCCAGCGGGTCGCCGTGCTGGCCCTCGCCCGGGACGTGCCGTGGGGTCAGGTGATCACCGAGGACGACCTGGTGGTGGCCCGGATCGCGGGCGACCCGGCGCTGCACCCGGTGTCGGCCCAGGACCGGACGAAGGCGATCGGCATGCGGGCCGCCACCGACCTCAAGCGCGGCGCCATGCTCACCAGTGGCGACCTGGCCCAGGGCCTCACCGTGCAGCCCGGCCAGATCGTGGTCGGGGTGTCCGCCAAGCGCAGCCAGCTCCCCGCCAGCCGGCTCCAGCCCGGGGTGCAGCTGGTGGTGGTCTCCACGCCCGACAACGGCCGGGCCGACTCGCTGCCCGCGACGGTGATCACCGTCGGCCGGGTCGACACCGACGGCAGCCAGGTGATCGACGTCGCGGTCGGCACGGCGGACGGGCCCCGGCTGGCGCAGTGGGTGGCGAGCGGACGGATCCAGGTGCTGCT
>NZ_JBHWCL010000190.1:0-17015 GCF_042735125.1 Kitasatospora sp. NPDC059599
GGCGGCGAGCAGGGCCTCCTCGGCGATGCCGGAGGTGTAGGAGGCGCCGCCGCCGCCGTGGACGTGCAGGTCGACGAAGCCGGGGACGACGGTGTGTCCGGTGAGGTCGAGGTCACCGGGTTCGGTGTCGCCGTCGTCGGTGCCGTTCGTGACGGCGCGGATCCGGTCTCCCTCGACGACGAGGCGGTGGTCCTCCACGACACCGCCGGGCAGCACGAGTCGGGCGCCGGCCAGAACGGTACGGTCCTCCGCGGTCATGGGATGGGATCACCCTTCGGTGCGTGGCCGCGCGGCCGGGTTGCGCAAGGCCGCGTATTGATGATTGAAGTCCGGCGATTGTACTCATCTCTGAACAGTCGGATGCCTGCGGCGCCTTGTGCCCGATGCCAGGAATACCTCCAGGTCGGGCAGTCGTCCCGGTGGTGCCGCTAGAATCCCGCCATGCTCAAAGCTGATCGCGCGACCCTGATCCTGTCCCACATCGGCGAGGTGGGCAGTGCGGATGTGCACGTGCTCTCCGAGCTGCTGGGCGTGTCGGGTGCGACGGTGCGGCGGGACCTGCAGGAGCTGCACGAGCAGGGGTTGTTGCAGCGCACGCGCGGAGGCGCGGTGACCGGGGCCGTGAACCTGGAGCTGCCGCTGCGGCACCGCAGCGGGACGCGGCAGGAGGAGAAGCGGCGGATCGCCCGGGCGGCAGCCGAGTTGGTGCCGGACGGCGCCGTGGTGGGGCTGACCGGTGGCACGACCGCGACGGAGCTGGCCCGTGTGCTGGGCGAGCGGGGCGGACTCACGGTGGTGACCAACGCCGTGAACATCGCCGCGGAGCTGATCGTGCGCCCCGAGGTCCGGCTGGTGGTGATCGGCGGACTGGCCCGATCGGCAAGCTACGAGCTGGTCGGCCCGGCCGCGGACCGGATGCTCACGCAGTACCACTTCGACGTGGCGTTCATCGGGGTGGACGGCCTGACGGCGCAGGAGGGCTGCACCACGCACGACGAGATGGAGGCGCAGACCGACCGGGCCTTCCTGCGGCGCAGCGCGCGCTCGGTGGTACTGGCGGACAGCACCAAGGTGGGCCGGGTCACCTTCGCCTCGATCTGCCCGCTGTCCGACGTCCACGACCTGGTCACGGACGACGAACTCACCGAGGCCCACGAGCGGGCCGTCGCCGACTGCGGCGTGCGCATCCACCGGGCCTGACCCGAGGCGCGGTCCGACACCCGACCCGGTCCGCCCGGCCGGCACGGCTGCCGGGGGAGGGCCGGCCGCTGGACGGTGGTCGGGCGAGGCCCGGTGGCGGCGGACCGGCGCAACCCTGCCGGGCGGTCGGGCCGCGACCCGGCGGACCACCCCGTCGGCGACGTGTGCGATGCCCTGTGTCCGGCCCGCCGGGCGCGGCGATCCCGGGGGCCGGACGGCGGACCGTGCGGCGCGGGGGAGGGGCTTGCCGAGGGTGGTCGGGGTGTGCCGTCGGGGTCGTGTGGGGAGACATCACAGGCAAGTCCGGGCGGGGCCGGTGGGTGGTCGCTGCCCGGAGGTGGGACCGTCCCGGTCCCTGGCCCCGGCCTCAGCCCCCGCTCGTCGTTGAGGAGAGTGAGCATGCGTCAACTCGATCTCGTCGTGGTCGTGGTCTACCTGATCGCCGTCGCGGTGCTCGGTCTGCGGCTGGCGGGCCGCCAGCGCACGGCGAGAGACTACTTCGTCGGCGAGGGCCACATGCCGTGGTGGGCGGTGTCGTTCTCCGTCGTGGCCACCGAGACCAGTGTGCTGACCGTCATCAGCGTGCCGGGCGGCGCCTACGGGGGGCAGGGCTTCGGGAACGTCGAGCTCGCCCTGGGCTACGTCATCGGCCGCGTGGTCGTGGCCACCGCGCTGATCCCGCTGTACAAGCGCGGCGGTTTCGTCAGCGCCTACCAGTACCTGGGCAGCCGGTTCGGCCCCAGGCTCCAGGGGCTGGCCTCGGTGACGTTCGTCGTCACCCGGCTCCTCGCCGAGGGCGTGCGCCTGTTCGCCTCGGCGATCCCGATCAGGCTGCTGCTCGGCGAGTTCGGCGTGCACACCGGCTACCGCACCATCATCGTCGTGCTGACGCTGATCACCGTCGTCTACACCTATCTCGGCGGCATCCGGGCCGTCATCTGGACCGACGCCGTCCAGATGGGCCTCTACCTCGGCGGCGCCCTCCTCGCCATCGTGGTGCTGTCCGGCCACGTCGGCGCCGACGGCTGCACGCGGGCCCTGGACGCCGGCCGGTTCAGGCTCTTCGACACCGACTTCGGCCTCGCCCACATCCTCACCAGCCCGTTCGCCCTGCCGACCGCGATCATCGGCGGTGCGATCTTCGCCATGGCCAGTCACGGATCCGACCAGCTCATCGTTCAGCGCGTCCTCGCCACCAGGACCCTGCGCGACGGTCAGAAGGCGATGATCGCCTCCGGCGTGTTCGTCACCGTCCAGTTCGCCGCGTTCTCCCTCGTCGGCGCCCTGCTGTGGGCCTACAACGACGGCAGGAGCTTCAAGGACCTCGGACTGGGCAGCTCCGACAACCTCTACCCCGACTTCGTCCTGCACGGACTGCCCGTGGTGGTCTCCGGCCTGCTCGTCGCCGGCATCCTCGGCGCCGCGATGGGCTCACTGTCCTCGGCCCTGAACTCCATGTCGAACTCGACGGTCGCCGACATCGTCCACAGCTTCTTCCGGGGCGCGCCCTCCGAGGAGTTCCTCCTCCGGCTCGCCCGCGTGATGACGCTGGTGTGGGCCGTGCTGATGGCCGTCTTCGCCTGTGCCTTCAGCACCAGCACCGGCAACGTCTACCTCACCGGCCTCACCATCGCCGGCTACACCTACGGCGCACTGCTCGGGGCCTTCCTGCTCGGGCGTCTCGTGCGGCGTGCCAACGAGGCCGACTCCGTCCTCGCGTTCGTGATCACGGTCGCGGTGATGACCTACGTCGTGCGCGGGGTGAAGATCGACGTGACCACGGCCGCGGGGACCGTTCCCACCGCCATCGCGGCGCAGTGGCTGGTCCCCGTCGGAGTGGTGGTCACCCTGGCGGTCGGCGGCCTGTGCAGCCTGTTCCACCGCGCCCCCGGCAGCCCGCGCGTCCCCGAGGGCTCGGTACGGCCCGTCGCCGCAGCCGGTCGCCCCGAGGCCGCCGCCGCACAGGACTGACGGCCTCCAGGTCTGACGGCCTCCAGGTCTGACGGCCCCACGTCTGGGGGCAGGCACAGGACCGGCGGCCGCTGCCGCGCCCCCGTTCGGGGGCCGGGGTGTCACGAATGCGGGTGAACGGGTCCGCCACGGCGCCGGCGTGACGAGGGAGGCCGCGGGCCGTGGCTAGAACGGGGAGATGCGCCTCTCATCCCTGGCCGCCCTTCCCGCGGCGGCCGTGCTGGTCATGCTTCCCGGTACCGCCCACGGGCTCGCCCCCGCCGCGCGGGGGCCCGCCACCCGGCCCGCACCCGTTGCCGGACCGGGTTTCGTGCCGGGCATCGGGCCCTCCGTCCCGTGGCTTCCCACCGGACCGGGACCGGAGCAACCGCGCCCGGGCACGCCGTCGCCGGACGAGCCGTTGCCGGAGTACCGGTTCCAGGGGCCCGGGTTCGACGCCTGCTCGGCGCCGCCGCTGGAGGCCATGTCCGTCTGGTGGACCGCCTCGCCGTACGGCGCGGTCAACATCTACAGCAGCGGCGGCCAGCGCGGCTGCAAGCAGGACCGGCTGACGCCGCAGTGGGTCGCCGGAGTCCGTGCCATGGGATGGGAGCTGGTGCCCACCCACGTCGGGCTCCAGGCGCCCTGCGCCGAGCGAGCGGACAAGCCGCTGCGGATCGACCCGGGCCGGGCCGACGAGCAGGGCGAGCAGGAGGCGGGCGACGCGGTGGCGGCGCTGCAGGCGCTCGGGCTGGGACAGGGCAGTCCCGTGTACCTCGACATGGAGGGGTACCCGACGGGTGACGAGGTGTGCAGCCGGGCGGTGGTCGACTTCACCGCCGGCTGGACCAGGGCCCTGCACGAGGCCGGGTACCGGTCGGGCTTCTACTCCAGCATGAACTCGGGTGTCGCGGACATCGTCGCCGCCGCCCAGGACGGGCGCACCCCGCTGCCGGACGCGCTCTGGTACGCCCGCTGGGACGGAAAGGCCAGCACCACCGGCCAGGCCGGACTGCCCGAGGACCTGTGGGCCGGTCAGCGGATCCACCAGTACCGGGGCAGCGCCAACGAGACGTACGGCGGGGTGACCCTCAACATCGACCGCGACCAGATCGACGGCCCGGTCGCGGGCGGTTCCTGACCCCCGCAGGCGCCGGCGGGGCCGTGTCCGCACCGGCCCCGCCCCCGTCGCCGTGGCCCCGCGGGCCGCGCGGCCGTCGGCTCACCCCGTGCCGCCGGGCCGGTGTGCCGGGGTCGAGGCCGGGGTCGAGGCCGGGGTCGGAACCGGCGTCGGCGTCGGAACCGGCGTCGGAACCGGCGTCGGAACCGGCGTCGGCGTCGGCGGGAAGGACGGCGGTGCGTCCGCCGGGTCGCTGCCCCAGGCGGGGTCGGGAGTGTCGGCGAGGGTGAAGGCGAGGGTCCCCCCGCGGCGGACGAAGTCCTCGCTCACCCAGGGACGCCCACTGGGGCGGCCGTCGGTCTCCAGCGCGTGGACGTACCGGACGGTATCGGAAGCGCCCGGGGCGGTGATGTCGATGGTGGGGCCGCTGCCCCGGTACACCGTCACGGCGGGGAACTGCGGGCTGGCGAGGACGAGTTCGGCCCGGCCCGGTACCTGCGGGTAGAGGCCCAGCGCCGCCCACACCGCCCAGGAGGACATCTGGCCGAGGTCGTCGTTGCCCGGCTCGCCCCCGGGGGCGTCGGTGAACAGGGTGGTCAGGGCGCGCCGGACCACGTCCTGGGTACGGTCGGGCCGGCCCGCGTAGGCGTACGCCCAGGGGGTGTTCAGGGAGGGCTCGTTGCCGAGGTAGGCGTAGGGCAGGCGGGAGCCGGCGTTGAGCTCGGTGAAGAAGGTGTCGAGCCGGTCCACGGCGGCCGCGCCGCCGCCCATCGCGTCGATCAGTCCGTGCTGGTCGTGCGGCACCATCCAGGTGTACTGGGCGGAGTTCCCCTCGGCGAAGTCGTCGGGCTGCTCGGGGCCGAAGGCGGGCCAGGTGCCGTCCGCGTCGCGGGGCTGGACGTAGCGGCTGGTGCCGTTGAAGACGTTGCGCCAGTTCGCCGAGCGTCGCAGCAGGTCGTCACGGGCGGCGGACTCCCCGAGACGGGCGGCCAGTTGGGCGAGCGCGAAGTCCGTGGTGGCGTACTCCAGCGTCATGGACGCGCCCGGCCCGCTGGTGCCCGCCGGAACGAACCCCGCCGTGTCGTAGGCCTCGTGGCCGGGCCGCTGGCGCGGGTCGTCCCTGCCCTGCCGGGCCAGCCGCAGCAGCAGGGCGGCGTCGAAGCCGGTGGCGCCGAAGGCGTGCACGGTGGCGGCCATGGTCGGCAACGGGTCGCCGACCATGATGCCGGTGCCGCCGTTGGCCAGCGTCCAGCGGTCGAAGTAGCCGGCCGAGACGCCCTGGTCGGTGATGGATTGCGCGATGTCGGCGGCCTCGTCGGGGGCGATCAGCGCGATCAGCTGGATCTGGGAGCGGTAGACGTCCCAGCCGGAGAAGTCGGCGTACTGGGCGCTCCCGGGGCGGGCGTTGCGGAGCCGCCCGTCGAAGCCCGGGTAGCGGCCGTCGGTGTCGCTGAACACGCTCGGGTGCAGCAGCGCGTGGTACAGCGCGGTGTAGAGCACGCGCCGTTGGGGTGCGGTGCCACCGGCCACGGCGATGCGGCCCAGCAGGTCGTTCCACCGTGCGCGGGTGCGGGCGCGCACCTCCGCCAGCCCGGCGCCGCGCTGTTCGTCCGCCAGATTGGCACGGGCGCCGTCGGCACTGACGAAGGAGATCCCGACCCGGGCGGTGACCGCGTGGTCGGGGCCGGTGTCGAAGGAGAGCACCACCTTGGCGTCGGGCGCGCCGCCGGAGCTGCCGGAGACGGTGGAGCTGCCGGAGCCGCCGGAGTCGAGGGAGTCGGGGGAGTCGGGCGGGAGGCTCCCGGTGTCGACGCGACGGAAGGGGCGGTCGAACTCGGCGTGGAAGTAGACCCGGTAGCGGTTGGACGTGCCGCAGAAGCCGCCGCCGTCGGTGTACCCGGAGAGGGTGTTTCCCGTGACGGTGAGCTCGCCCGACGCCTCGTTGAAGGCCCGGCCCGCGTCGACGGTGAGGGAGGCGGTGTGTCCGGCCGGATAGGTGAAGCGGGCGATGCCTGACCGCTGGGTGACGGCCAGGTCGATGCCGATGCCGTTGTCGAGGGTGACACCGTACGCGCCGGGCGCGACGCGCTCGTCGGAGTGCGAGAACGCGGAGGACGCCGTCGGCGTGCCGTCCAGGACGGGCATGAACGGGGTGGTGCCGTAGTCGCCGCAGCCCGCGCCGGAGATGTGGGTGAGGCTGAGGCCGCTCAGCCGCGGGTCGTCGTACGTGTAGCCGCCGTGCTGGTAGGTGACGGTGTCCGGGCTCCACTGCATCATGCCGAACGGTGCCGACGCGCCGGGGAAGGTGTTGCCGGCGCCGCCGCCGTGACCCCGGTCCGGGGCGTCCGCCCGGGTGCCGACATACGGGTTCACGTAGCCCGCAGGGTCGTCGACCACCACGTGGGCCGGGCGCCGCCCGGCCGCCGGGCCCGCCGCAGCCGCTCCGCGCGGGCCCGGCCCGGCCGTCAGCATCGTGGCCCCGAGCAGCAGCACGACCCCGGCCCGTGCGAGGGAACGGAGACGGAACACGGCGACCTCCCGAAGGCACCTGGATGACTGTCCGTCAGGGCATTGTGGCGGCGCGCGGACCGCAGGACGGGCAGCGCCGGGCGGCGTGTCCCCGGGGAGGGCGGTCCGCGCGTCCGCGCCCGTCGCTCCGGCGGTAGGGGAGGACGACGTGCGCCCTGATGTGCAAGGACCTGGTGTGACACCGGACTTGGGGGTCCCGCCCGCCGGCTCCCGGGTCGATGCGGGCGCTGCGCCCGGCGGGCCGGCGTCTCGACCGGGACGGGTGCGGCGCCCGGCTGCTCGACGGCGGGGCTCCCCATCCCTGACGGCACCCCGCCGCGGCCGGACGCGGGGCGAGGACGGTTGCTTCGGACGCGGGGTGAGGACGGCTGCTCCGGCCGCGGACAGGTCGCCTGCGCGGTAAGGCCGTTCAGCCGCCGAGAGGGTGGAGGCCGGCGAGGTCGCAGGGCCCGTCCAGCACCTCCGCCACGGGGCGACGCGGGTCGTACCGGGCCCACCCCGGGTTCCCCGTCCCGGCGAACGCGACCCAGGCGCCGTGGACGCGGGCGGCGAGGGTGGCCGGGGCGGGGTCGGGGCCGAGCAGTCCGGCGGTTCCGTGCAGCCAGGGCTCGTCGGCGAGGTCGAACACGAAGGGCAGCTCGACGGTGTGGGCGGCGCCGAGCCGCCCGTCCAGGGCTGTCGAGCGGTACCGGAAGGAGTAGCGGTACGTGCGGCCGCCGGAGATCCGGGCGTGGGCGTCCGCCAGGCGGGTCGTCCCGGCCTCGAAGAGGGCGTGCGCGAGGACGGCGGAGTGCAGTTCGCCCGGTGTGCCGCCCGGCCGTGCCGCGCGGTGGGCGGCGATGACGGGCGCCGGGTCCGCCAGCAGCCGGGCGGCGACGGCGTGGGCCTCGGCCTCCGTGACGGAGTCCGGTCCGTCCTGCGGTGTCAGGTAGAGGTTCGCCTCCTCGGCGTTGGTGCCGATGAGCAGGTCGACGTCGGCGGCCGGGCCGGCGGCGAGGGCGTCCGCGGGCTGGACCGGCAGGACCGGACCGAGCGGGCTGAGCCCGGCCAGGGGGTCCGTGGCGGTGGCGGTGCGCAGATCGAGGCCGGTGAGCGAGGGGAGGACGGCCACGAAGCGCTCGTCCGGGATCGGGGCGAACGCCTCCGGGGTCGGCTCGACGCCGAGCGCCGCGGCCGCGGCGACGGTGACCCGTCGTGCCTGCTCGGGGGTGAACGCGCCGGTGCCGCTGCCGCTCTGGACGACGGCCCGCCGGAACAGGCCGACGGCCTGCGGGGTCGCGAGCAGCGCGCAGGTGAGCGTGGCGCCCGCGGATTCGCCGAAGACCGTGACGTTCCCGGGGTCACCGCCGAAGGCCGCGATCGTGTCGCGCACCCAGCCGAGCGCGGCGAGCACGTCCAGCAGGCCGCGGTTGGCCGGAGCGCCCGGCAGGTCGAGGAACCCGGGGATGCCGAGGCGGTAGTTGACCGTCACCAGGACGACGCCGTCGCGGGCGAACGCGCTGCCGTCGTAGAGGGCGGCGCGGTTCGATCCGGCGACGAACCCGCCGCCGTGTACGAAGACCATGACCGGGCGGCCGCCGCCGTCGGCGGCGGGCGTGTGGACGTCGGCCGTCAGGTACTCCGCACCGGGCGCCCAGCCCGGCCCGAAGTAGGGGCGCAGGTCGAGCCGCCCGAAGTCACGGACCGGCTGCGGAGCCGTGGGTGACGGACGGGTGCCGTCACGGACACCGGACCAGCCCGGGTGCGGCGCGGGTGGGGCGAAGCGGCCGGCGCCGGCCGGCGCCGCCGCGTAGGGGACGGCGCGGTAGCGCTCGCCGGACGCGGTGCGGACGCCGCGCACGGCTCCCGCCGGGGTGTGGACGACCGGATCTGCCTGTCGGGGCATGGGGGAGCGGCTTTCTCTCGGAGTCGGGCGTCGTAGCGGGGGAGGGGCGGGACGCGGGCGTTCAGCGGATGCGCGAGAACCCCGCCCACTCCCCGATCGCGAACCTCGACCCGTTCCGGGTGACCCGCAGGGCTCCCCGGCCGCCGAAGTGCGCCGGGAAGACGAGCGCGTGGTGGTCGGCGGCGCGGCCCAGCAGCTCGCGCCGGGTGGCGCGGGACTGCGCCGGGTCCTCGCAGAAGCAGGAGTTGGTGTCGGGTTCGGCGATCTGGAGCGCGGTGTGCACCAGGTCCCCGATGAACAGAGCCTGTTCGCCACCGGACTCCAGGGTGAGCACGGACGAGCCCGGGGTGTGCCCGGGGGCGAGGTCGAGCCGCAGGTTGCGGTCGATCCGGTACGTCCCGTCCCACAGGTGGGTGAGTCCGGCCCGGTGGACCGGTGCGACGCTGTCCTCGAAGACGTTCTGGTTGCCCCGGCCGAGTACGCTCCGGTGTCCGTTGGCCGGGTCCCAGAACTCGTGGTCCCGCCGGGTCATCAGGTAGGTGGCGTTGGGGAAGGTCGGCACCCAGTCCCGGCCGTCGAGACGGGTGTTCCAGCCGACGTGGTCGACGTGCAGGTGGGTGTTGACCACGAGGTCGACGTCCTCGGGCCGCACCCCGGCGGCGGCGAGGTTGTCGAGGTAGTCGGTGTCCAGGCGGTGCCACGCCGGGGCGTGGGGCCGGTCCTTGTGGTTGCCCGCCCCGGTGTCGACCAGGACGGTGCGTCCCTCGCTGCGCAGCAGCCAGGACTGGATCGCCGTTCGGCACTCGCCCGTCGACGGGTCCCGGAAGTCGGCGGCCGGCCAGTCGTGCTGCTGCTCCCAGGAACCGGCCGGGCTGTCCGGGAAGAACCGGTCGGGGGACAGCCCGGCGGTGCCGTAGTACTCCTTGATCCTGGTGACGGTGACGTCGCCGAGGACGATCTGCTCGGGGTGGTGCTCCATGGGGCCCTCCGTCGGTCCGCGGCACGGCGCCGCCTGGGACCGAGCCTGGGCCCCGCCTCCGGCAGCCGCCAGACCCGGCTCGTCCTACCCCTCGCAGGGTGTGGCAGGGAGCCCGCCGCCCACCGAATACTGGGGGGATGAGCGGACCCGGCCCCCTCGGCGCCTTCCTCCGAGCCCGACGCACGCGGCTGCGGCCCGCGGACGTCGGCCTGCGCGAACTCGGGCCCCGCAGACGGGTGGCCGGGCTCCGGCGCGAGGAGGTGGCCCAACTCGCGGGCGTCAGCGTCTCGTACTACACCCGGCTGGAACAGGGCCTGTCCCGCGGCGCCTCGGCCGAGGTGCTCGACGCACTCTCCCGCGCCCTCCTGCTGGACGATCACGAGCGGGAGCACCTCGATCGGATCGCCGCCGTCACCCGCCGCGCGCCCCGGGTGCGCCGGCCGCGGCCCGAGCGGGTCGAGGACGCGACGCTCGACCTCCTGCGTGCCGTCGACGGTGTTCCGGCGCTGGTGCTCGGCCGCCGCACGGACGTACTGGCGTGGAACACCCTCGGGCACGCCCTGCTGGCCGGCCACGTGGACCCCCACGGCCCGGACGACCCGGCGCGGCGACCGAACCTGACCAGGATGCTCTTCCTGGACGCGCACACCCGGGAGTTGTACGCGGACTGGCGGCCCAAGGCGCGCGCGGTGGTCGGCAGTCTGCGCACCGCCGTCGGCCGGTACCCGGAGGACCCGCTGCTCGCCGGGCTGATCGGCGAACTGACCATGCGGAGCCCGGAGTTCGTCGCCCTCTGGGGTGACCACCGGGTGGCGCCGTGCGCTCGGGGCTCCCACCGGCTGCACCACCCCGCGGTCGGCGCGCTGACGGTGACCCAGCAGTCGCTGCCGATCGCCCCGGCACCGGGCCAGGCGCTCGTCGTGTGTACCACCTCCGCCGGTTCCCCCTCCGAAGCGGCCGTCGCCCTCCTCGGCCGGGCGGGCGGCTTCCTGCCCGCCCGGATGCGGGTGTGACGGGGAGAGGGCGGGTGCGGGCGGCCCGGGGCGCTGCGCCCGGCGGGGGACTCAGGCGCTGAAGGCGGCGAGGAGCTTGTCGGCGAGCCGGTCGAGGTAGTCGGGGGCGGTCGGGGTGTGGATGACCGCGAGGCGCCAGTAGAGGGGGCCGGCGAGGAAGTCGAGCGCGAGTTCGCGGTCGACGTCGGCGGGGAGTTCGCCGCGTGCGACGGCCCGTTCCAGGAGCTGTGCGGCCTTGGCCCGGCGGGTGTCGCGGACGGTGGTGAAGAGCGCTCCGGCGAGTTCGGGGTTGCGGCCGCCCTCGGCGATCAGGTCGGGGATGATCCTCGCCGGAAGCCGCTGGTTCAGTGCATCGGCGACCTCGGTGAGGAAGGCGAGGACGTCGCCGCGCAGGGTCCCGGTGTCGGCGCTGCCGGAGGCGTCGGCGGCGACGGCGGAGACCAGGTCGACAGTCATCTCCAGCTTGGACGCCCAGCGGCGGTAGATGGCCGCCTTGCCGGCGCCGGCGCGCTTCGCGACGGCTTCCAGGGAGAGCCGCGCGTAGCCGGACGACGCCAGTTCCTCGAAGAAGGCGGTGGCGATCGCCTCGGTCACGGAGTCCTGGAGCACGGGTCCTCCGGGGAGCCGTCGCCCGGGGGCGGGCGCGGGGGTCGACGGGGGCCCGGAAGGGGCGGGCGCGGGGGGCGACGTGGGTGCGGGGGCGGGCGCGGGGGTCGACGGGGGCGCGGGGGCGGAGGAGGACGGCCGGGGGGCGGGGGAGCTGGGCATGCCCCGAAGCTACACGAGGCGGAACGGTTGCGTCTCGGGTAGGTGCGGACTATCGTCGTCCCCGAAGGCGAGACGGAACCGTTCCGTCTCGGCAAACGGTCTGGGGTGCACCATGCGATTCCTGTACGAGGACGAGTCGTTCTCCTTCGAGGCGCTGCGCGCGGCCGGCTTCGCCAACGACGGCGGCGCCGACCTGGGCGAGGTCCTGACCACCGTCCGCAACATCGCCGAGGGCGACGAGGAGGCCTGGCTGCGCGAGTGGAAGAAGACCGCGCAGCGCGTCCACGCCATCGGCACCCGCGCCCTCACGGCCGGCCACCGGGTCAGCGCCCGCGAAGCCCTGCTGCGCGCCTCGAACTACTACCGCACCGCCGAGTTCTACCGCCGCGACGACCCCGCCCACGACCCCGAGGCCAAGACGCTCTCCGCGCTGTCCCGCGAGACCTTCGCGACGGCCGCCTCGCTGATGGACACCCCCGTCGAAGCCGTCCGCATCCCCTACGAGGACACCAGCCTGCCCGGGTACCTCTTCCTCGTCGACGACTCCGGCACCCCCCGCCCGACCGTCGTCTTCACCAGCGGCTTCGACTCCACCCTGGAGGAGGCCTACTTCGTCATCGGCGCGGCCGCGCTGCGGCGCGGCTACAACGTGCTGGCCTACGACGGGCCCGGCCAGGGCGCGGCGCTGCGCGAGCAGGGACTCGTCCTCCGTCCGGACTGGGAGGCCGTGGTCACCCCGGTGGTCGACTACGCGCTCACCCGTCCCGAGGTCGACCCCGACCGGCTCGCGCTGCTCGGCTACAGCCTCGGCGGCTACCTCACCGCCCGCGCCGCCGCCCACGAACACCGCCTGGCCGCCCTGGTCCTGGACGACGGCCTCTACGACTACCACGACGCCCACACCCGCGTCATGCCGCCGTTCCTGCGGGAGTGGATCGAGGCTGGGCGCGACGACCTCGCCAACCCCGTCGCGAGCCTGCTCATGCAGGGCAGCACCCAGCTCCGCTGGGCCCTGCGCAACGGCGTGTGGGTCTTCGGAGCCGACTCCGTCGCGGACTACATCCGCCGCACCGCCGCCTACACCCTCGACGGCGTCGCCCACCTCATCGACTGCCCCACCCTCGTCCTCGACGCCGAGGACGACCAGTTCTTCCGCGGCCAGCCCCAGCGCGTCCGGGCCGCACTGACCTGCCCGCACACCCTGATCACCCTTCCCGAGGCCGAGGGTGCGGGCGAGCACTGCCACATGGGAGCGATGTCCCGCTTCCAGCAGGTCACCTTCGACTGGCTCGACACCACCCTGACCCCGGCAGCCGGCCCCGCAGCCTGACCCCGGGGGGCCGGTCCGCAGCCTGACGCGGGCGCCGCACGGCCGGGGCGGGCCGGTGGGTCGGAGCCCGGCGGTGGGGCCGACGGTGGGTCGGCGCCTGGCTGCTCGGACCGTCGACCGCCCGCCCACCCGCGCTGCCCGACGTCCCTCCCGTACCGGCCCGATCCCGGGCCGCCGACGAAGGCGGAACCGTCGTGCTGCGCAGGACCCGTCCTCGGTCGGCCACTTCAGGGGCCGTCCTGACCACGTCGGTTCTCCGCCGCCGCCCGGCCGTGGCGTATGCGGCCGGCCCGAGGTGGTGAGTCCCGGGGGCTTGCCGCGGTGGCCGGCGCCGGCAAGGGCGGTGCGGGTGGTCGGTCGAGCATCCGGACGTCGACGGACGCGAACTGCTGATCGCGGTCGTGTCCGACGGCGACCGAGCGAGTCCGACGGCATCTCCCCGGAGCAGTCGGTGGTTCGGGCGCCGAAGCACGCACGGTCCGGCGAGCCCGGGACGGCGCCGAGACCCGATGGGGATTCCCCCCTGGTGGAGGGGCGTCGGCCACGGACGGCCCGGCCGTCCTCCGGCCGTCCCCCGGACGGCTCACGGCGGTGGCCCGCTCCGTGGCCCTGGGGAAGCGTGGCAGGGGCCGCGTCGTGAGCGGCGGGGCGAGGGGCCGGGCGCGCCCCACCGCGAGGGAGACCAGCATGGCAGAGTCCACGGGGTCCACCGGGTCCACGGAGTCCAAAGCGGCCGAACCGAGCATCGCCGCGGGCAACGCCGCGGTGCGCGCGCGGTTCCCCTTCGAGGACCGTCAGGACTTCGAGGACGCCGACCGGGGCTTCGTCGCCACCGCCGGGGACACCGTGGTACGCGGCGGCGACGGCGGCGGCGTGTGGGAGCCGGACGCCTACGGGTTCCTCGACGAGGACTGCCCGGAGACCGCCAATCCCAGCCTGTGGCGGCAGTCCCGCCTGGCGGCGCGGCACGGCCTGTACGAGGTGACCGAGGGCGTCTACCAGGTGCGCGGCTTCGACCTGTCGAACATGACCCTCGTGGAGGGCGACCGCGGGGTCCTGGTGATCGACCCGCTGATCAGCGCCGAGACGGCCGCGGTCGCCCTGGCCCTGTACCGGCGCCACCGCGGGGACCGCCCGGTCACCGCCGTGCTGTACACGCACAGCCACATCGACCACTTCGGCGGTGTCCGGGGGGTGATCAGTGAGGAGGACGTCGCCGGCGGCGTGCCGGTGATCGCTCCCGAACGCTTCCTGGAGCACGCCGTCAGCGAGAACGTCTACGCCGGGCCGGCCATGGCCCGCCGGGCCGCGTACATGTACGGCGCGGCGCTGCCCAAGGGGAAGCGCGGCCAGGTCGGTGCCGGGCTCGGCCAGACCACCTCCACCGGGTCCGCCGGACTGATCCCGCCGACGCTGGACGTCACCCGCACCGGCCAGAGCGAGACCGTCGACGGCATCCGGATGGTGTTCCACCTCACCCCCGGCACCGAGGCCCCGGCCGAACTCAACGTCCACCTGCCCGACCGGGCGGCCCTGTGCATGGCGGAGAACGCCACGCACAACCTGCACAACCTGCTCACGCTGCGCGGCGCGCAGGTCCGCAACCCGCACGTGTGGGCGCACTACCTCACCGAGGCCGTCGCCCTGTTCGCGGACTCCGTCGACGTGGTGTTCGCCTCCCACCACTGGCCGGTCCGGGGCCGCGAACGCGTCCTGGCGTTCCTGACCGAGCAGCGCGACCTGTACGCCTACCTGCACGACCAGACGCTGCGGATGCTCAACCAGGGCCTGACGCCGCTGGAGATCGCCGAGACGATCGAGATGCCGCCGGCCCTGGAGCGGGCCTGGCACACCCACGGCTACTACGGCTCGGTCAGCCACAACGTCAAGGCGGTCTACCAGCACTACCTGGGCTGGTTCGACGGCAACCCCGCGCACCTGTGGGAGCACCCGCCCGTCGAGGCCGCGAAGCGGTACGTCGACTTCATGGGCGGGCCCGAACACGTCCTGCGCCGTGCCCGCGACTCCTTCGCCGCCGGCGACTTCCGCTGGGTCGCGCAGGTCGTCAACCACGTGGTCTTCGCCGACCCCGGCAACACCGAGGCCCGCCACCTGCAGGCCGACGCGCTGGAGCAGCTCGGCTACGGCAGCGAGAACGGCACCTGGCGCAACTTCTACCTGACCGGCGCCCTCGAACTCCGCAAAGGCCCCGTGGGCACACCGACCGCCACCGGCTCGCCCGACCTCCTGGCGGCCCTCACCCTCGACCAGCTCCTCGACGCGCTGGCCATCCGGGTCGACGGTCCCCGCTGCTGGGACGCCGACCTCGCCGTCCGCTTCAGCCGGCCCGGCGCGGACCCGGTCGACCTGCGCCTGCGCAACGGAGTCCTCGTCCACACCACCGGCGCGACGCCCGAAGCGGCCGAACCCGACGCCGAGATCTCCCTGAGCGAGTCCGACCTGCGGGCCGTCCTGCTCGGGGCCGCCGACCTCGCCGACCTCGTCGCCCGGGGGCGGGCCCGGATCGCCGGGGACGCGGGCAGGTTCACCGAACTCCTCGGC
Organism: Kitasatospora sp. NPDC059599; assembly: GCF_042735125.1. Taxonomy (NCBI): domain Bacteria; kingdom Bacillati; phylum Actinomycetota; class Actinomycetes; order Kitasatosporales; family Streptomycetaceae; genus Kitasatospora; species Kitasatospora sp. NPDC059599. The sequence continues at coordinate 15,337 of NZ_JBHWCL010000190.1, forward strand.
TACCTCACGGATCCCGACCCCGGCTTCGCCGTCGTCACCCCCTGAGGTCCCGTCCGGCTCCGACGGAGGGAGCAGCTCATCGCGCACGACGACACGCCCCCGGGGGCCGCCCCCTCGGGGGCCGGCGCCCCGCCCGGCGCCCCGCCCGACGCCCCGACCGGCGCGCGGTCGGACGCCGCGCGGTCGGACGCCGCGCCCGAGGACCCGTCCGACGCGCGCAGGCGACGCGAGCTCGAAGGGCCCGGCCTACGGAACGCCCTGGCCAACGAGCGCACCCTGCTGGCGTGGTCCCGGACCGCGCTGGCCCTGCTCGCCGCCTCCTTCGCCGTCGTCCGGCTGACCGACATCACGCCGAGCGCACTGCGCCTGGCGCTGGGCTCCTACCTGATCGCCCTGGCGGCCGGAGTGATCGCCGGGAGCTACCTGCAGTGGCGCGCCCGTGAGGCCCGGATCCACGCTCCCGACCCGCCGCCCCGCGGCCTCACCGCGCTCTCGCTCACCATGGCCTTGTTCGTGCTCACAGGCTTCGTCGTCGCCGTCATCGCGTTGGCGTCCTGAGCGGCCCGACGGCCTCCGGCACGCAGCAGCCGTTCCACCCCGTCCGCCAGGCCCGGACGAGGGCCCGGGCTTGGCTGCCCGCTTCCCGCAGGCCGCTGCCCACTGCTTGCCGGCCACTGCCCGCTGCCTGCCGGCCGGGGGGCCCGGCGGCCGGGGGGTGTCGGCGGTCACCCCCGGCGGCCGACCGTCGCTGACGCGGTGTGCCGACGGCGGACCGGTCGGTGACAGCGGCGAGGCCCGGCGGGTGAGTGCGCTCACACGCCGATGAGGGGAACGACGGCCGATAGTGCTGTCGGCGCCGCGTACTCCCTGCGGCGCGGCGGGGAGTGTTCGCGCAGGCCGGGGCGGGTCGGAGCGCCCCGGGCGGCCCGATCGCCGGGCCGACGTCGAACCCGTGCGGCCCCTCCGGCTACGACCGCGGATCGTAACGAGGGGGTCTTGGCGAGCGCCGATCCGGTCTGGCAGCTTGGCATTCGTCGTCAGCCACACCGGCTCCTGTCCCGCCGGTTGCGGCTAACCGCCGCGTCACACCCCACGCCCGTTCGGCCCCTGTCCGGCCACGGTCGAGGTGGGGTGCGACAGCGGCCCAACCTGATTGAGGTCCTGGTCTACATGCCCGCTTTCAAGCTCCGTATGCGTACCTCTGCCGCGATTCTTGCCGGTGCCGCCGGTCTGACCGCCCTGGGCGCCGGCGTCCTGCCCGCCACCGCCAACGCCGCCACCGCCTCCCCGCAGGCGATCGCCGCCCAGATCGTCCCGGCGAACCAGCTGGCCTCGTTCAGCCAGATCATCTCCCACGAGTCGGGCTGGAACGTCACCGCCACCAACCCGAGCTCGGGCTCCTACGGGCTGGGCCAGGCGCTGCCGGCCTCCAAGATGGCCTCGGCCGGCGCCGACTGGAAGACCAACCCGGCCACCCAGATCAAGTGGGCGCTGGACTACATGAACACCCGCTACGGCAGCCCGAACGCCGCCTGGGCCTTCTGGCAGAACCACCACTGGTACTGAGCCGACCCCGTCGGCCCCCACATCCCCTCCCGTCCCCACACCCCGGGGGTCGGACAGGTGCCCCCGGGGTGACCCACGAGGGCCCGTCCCGCGCCGCGCGCGCGGGACGGGCC
>NZ_JBHWCL010000191.1:0-16781 GCF_042735125.1 Kitasatospora sp. NPDC059599
GCCCGCCCCACAAACACCCCCCGCCGCCACCGGGCCGGCCGGCCCCGCGCCGGGGGGGGGCCGACAGGGGCCGGGGTCGTTAACCCTTCAAACCCGTGGAACGCCCCCGGCCCTTCGCCGTGCGCGGGAGGCGGGCGCTCAGCCCCGCCGGTGCCGACCGCCGCCGGCCTGCGCCGCGGTGTCGTCGGAGTCGTCGGCGCCGCCCGCCTTCTTCTTCTTCTTGCGCTCGCGCATGACCTCGAACAGGATCGGCGAGATCGACAGCAGCACGATCAGCAGCACCGCCGGGATCAGGTACTTGTCGATCACCGGGGCGAGCGCGTCGCCGAAGAAGTAGCCGATCAGCAGCATGGACTCGGTCCAGAGCACACCGCCGATGACGTTCCACAGGAAGAACGTCCGGGCGGGCATCTCCAGGGTGCCGGCGACCGGGTTCAGGAAGGTGCGGATGATCGGCATGAAGCGCGCCAGCACCACGGCCTTGCCGGAGCCGAACTTGTTGAAGTACTCCTCCGCCTTCACCACGTACTCGCGGCGGAAGATCTTGGAGTCGGGCTTGTCGAACATCTTCGGCCCGATCTTGGCACCGATCAGGTGCCCCAGCTGGGCGCCGGCGATCGCCGCGATCGGGCAGCCGACGAGCAGCACCGCGATCGGCAGCTTGGCACCGTCGCCGAGCACCGACGAGGCGGCGTTCGAGGCGGCGACGCCCGCGAGGATCAGCAGCGAGTCACCCGGGAAGAAGAAGCCGACCAGCAGGCCGGTCTCCGCGAAGATGATCGCTATCAGCCCGATGGCGCCGAGGGACGAGATCAGGGATTTGGCGTCGAGCAGGTTGACGGCCAGCTGGTTGTAGTCCACGGGCGCAGGATAGCGGGCGTACCTTGCGGGCGAGCGGGCGTACCGGACCGGGGGGCTCCCGGCCGGGCCATGCGCGGGGTTCGGCCCCATCCGCCCCACCGACCGCACCCGCCGCGCCGGCCCGGATTCCGACAGGCGGGCTACTGCTGACCTGCGGGCACGAGTCTGGGAAGATGGCCGAGGCGTCCGGTCCGCGGCGGCCCACCACCCTCATGGCCGTACCGCGGAGGTCGTCTCGAAGCCTGGTGCCGGAGAGCCACACCGCAACGCCGCGCGTCGGCGGGCCGGCACGAGTCGTCACGAAGGCGTACACAGCGTCGGACAGCACCGTCCGTACGCCGCAACCCGACAGGAGCGGATCGCATGCCCATCGCAACTCCCGAGGTCTACAACGAGATGCTGGACCGGGCCAAGGCGGGCAAGTTCGCCTACCCGGCCATCAACGTCACGTCGTCGCAGACCCTGCACGCCGCGCTGCGTGGCTTCGCCGAGGCCGAGAGCGACGGCATCATCCAGATCTCGACCGGTGGCGCGGAGTTCCTGGGCGGCCAGCACAACAAGGACATGGTGACCGGCGCGGTCGCGCTCGCCGAGTTCGCCCACATCGTCGCCGCCAAGTACGACGTCACCGTCGCGCTGCACACCGACCACTGCCCGAAGGACAAGCTGGACGGCTACGTCCGCCCGCTGCTGGCGGTCTCCGCCGAGCGCGTCGCCAAGGGCGAGAACCCGCTGTTCCAGTCGCACATGTGGGACGGCTCCGCCGAGACCCTCGCCGACAACCTGGCCATCGCCCAGGAGCTGCTGGCCCAGGCCGCCGCCGCCAAGATCATCCTTGAGGTCGAGATCACCCCGACCGGTGGCGAGGAGGACGGCGTCACCCACGAGATCAACGACGAGCTGTACACCACCGTCAACGACGCCGTGCGCACCGCCGAGGCCCTGGGCCTGGGCGAGCAGGGCCGCTACCTGCTGGCCGCCTCGTTCGGCAACGTGCACGGCGTGTACAAGCCGGGCAACGTCGTGCTGAAGCCGGAGCTGCTGCGCGAGCTGCAGGACGCGATCGGCAAGCAGTACGGCAAGACCGACCCGTTCGACTTCGTCTTCCACGGCGGCTCGGGCTCCTCCGCCGAGGAGATCGCCACCGCGCTGGAGAACGGCGTCGTGAAGATGAACCTGGACACCGACACCCAGTACGCCTTCACCCGCCCGGTGGCCGGCCACATGTTCGCCAACTACGACGGCGTGCTGAAGGTCGACGGCGAGGTCGGCAAGAAGAACACCTACGACCCGCGCACCTGGGGCAAGCTCGCCGAGGCCGGCATGGCCGCCCGCGTGGTCGAGGCCGCCGAGCAGCTGCGTTCGGCCGGCAAGCGCCTGAAGTGAGCCCCGCGGCCGCGTGAACGGACGCGGCACGCACACGGGTGCCCCCGGCGGTCCTCCGCCGGGGGCACCCGTGCATCGGGGTCCGGGTGTCCTACTGCTTGAGCTCCGCGTACGCCTCCGCGCTGCTGTCCTTCAGGAACTGCCAGCAGCGAGCCTCCTCCTCGGTCTCCTTGATCGCGCCGGCCGCGCGCGCGAGCGCCGCCAGGCAGCGCAGGAAGCCGCGGTTGCCGCGGTGCTCCCACGGCACCGGGCCGTGGCCCTTCCAGCCGTTGCGCCGCAGCGCGTCCAGACCGCGGTGGTAGCCGGTGCGGGCGTAGGCGTACGACTCGACGTACCGGCCGGCCGCGTTGGCGTCGTCGGCGAGCATCGCCCAGGCCAGGCAGAAGGTCGGGAACTCGGCCGCCACCTGGGTCGGTGAGGCCGACTCCTCCGCCAGCATCTTGTAGGGACGCTCCTCCTCGGGCAGGAGGGTCGGTTCGGGACCGTCGAGAAGATTCCTGTGGATCGCCATGCCCTGAAGTCTGCCACCCGAGGCGCAGGGGTCAACCGCCGCACCGTGCTCGGCGGGCCCACCGGTCCGCCGGCCGCGGCCCGTGATTCCGTCCTGCGGTCCCGCCGCGGCCCGGCCGGTGGTCCCGCTCCGTGATCTGCATACCGGGTACATGGACATTCACCCGTTCGCCATGCCAAGGTGACGATCGTGTCCGCAGTCCGACCCGCCGGTAGGCGAGCAGCCCCGAACCGAAACGGCGGCCGCAGACGTCGCCGGCCGCGCCGAAGAGTGGGCCCTGGCATGCTCACGGCATTGGTGGTGACCGCACTGCTCCTGGGCGCCACCGCGCTGGTGCTGAACCGGTCCTCCGGCACGCCGGCCGCCACGCCCACCACCCAGGCGCGGGCCGTCCCACCGGGCGAGGAGACCGCCTCGGTGGAAACGCCCCCGCCGGCCCCGGTCACCGCCCCGACGCCCACGCCGCCACCGGCCCCGGAGCCCACGCCCACGCCCACCGGGCCGGACCCCGGCCCCACCAAGGGCGCGGGCACCTTCACCGTCGCCCCCGCCACCGCCAAGGCGGTCGGCCGCGGCAACGTGCGCCGCTACCGGGTCGAGGTCGAGGACGGCATCGGGATCGAGGCCGCGGCCGCCGCCGCCCAGATCCACGGCATCCTCGGCGACCCCCGCGGCTGGACCAACGACCGCAAGAACGGCTTCCAGCTGGTCGCCGGCGGCTCGTACGACTTCACTGTGAAGATCGCCTCGCCCGGCACCGTGGACCGGATCTGCGGCGCCTCCGGCCTGGACACCCACGGCGAGGTCAACTGCAACGTCGGCAACCAGGTGCTCGTCAACTCCAAGCGCTGGAACACCGGTTCACCGCAGTTCACCGGACCGATCGACGAGTACCGGGCGCTGATCGTCAACCACGAGGTGGGCCACCGGATCGGCCACGGACACGAGGGCTGCCCCGCCCCCGGCAAGCCCGCGCCCGCGATGATGCAGCAGATCTACGGCCTCAAGGGCTGCACGCCCAACGCCTGGCCGTACTCGGCGGACGGCACCTACCTGAGCGGGCCCGCCGTTCCGTAACGCCTCCACCGGTCCGCCCGGCCCCGTTCCGCAGCGCCTCCACCGGTCCGCCCGGCCCCGGGCGGACCGAGCTCCTCCCCGGCAAGGGCGCGGCGGCGCTCGCCCGGACCACGCCCAGGGGCGAGGGGGACATCGTGCTGCTGCGGTCGCAGAAGACCGGGCCGGGCCGGCCCCCGCCTTCACCGACGAACCGCTGCCCACCGGTGAACCGCTGCGCAGGACCGCCGAGGCGCCGACGGGTCAGCTGCGCCGAAGCCCGTGGCAGCGGTCCGGCGCCCCGGTCAGCCGAGCACCGGCAGGTGGGCCCGCAGGTCGCTGCGCTCCCCGGAGGCGGACACCGCGGCCGCGTCCACCGCCGCCGCCCAGCCGGTCCGCCCGGTGGCCAGCCGGATCCAGGTCAGCGGGTCGGTCTCGACCACGTTGGGCGGGGTGCCCCGGGTGTGCCGGGGGCCCTCGACGGCCTGCACCACCGCGTACGGCGGGATCCGCAGCTCGACCGCGCCACCGGGGGCGCGGTCCGCGAAGGCGTCGGCCAGCATCCGGGTGACGGCGGCGACGGCCTGGCGGTCGTGCGGGAAGGTGTCCCGGCCGAGCGCCTCGGCCAGGTCGTCGGCGTGCACCACGGCCTCGACCAGCCGGGTCACCAGGTAGTCGGTCAGCAGCATCGGCCGACCGACGACCTGGGCGGTCCGCTGCCCGGGTGCCGCCGTCGCGGGCCGGTCGAGCACGGCCCGGACGGCGTCGAGCGCCCGGTCGAACGCGGCGGCCACCTCCTCCGGCGGGCCCGCGAAGCCGGTCGCCGCGTGCTCGGTCACCGCGGTGTCGACCGCCTCGGCCATGGTCCGGCTCAGCGCCGCGTAGCCGGCCAGTGAGAGCACCGGACCGTCCGGCACCGGACCGTCCACCGCGGCGGGCAGCCGGCCCAGCGCCAGGCCCAGGTGGGCCAGCAACTCCCGGACCCGCCAGGAGCCGAGCCTGGTCGGCCGGTCCAGGTCCTCCTCCGTCAGCCCGTGCACGACGGCACGCAGCTCCTCGTTCTGCGCCGCCAGCGCGGCGCTCACCTTCTGCGGCTGGTACGTCCTGGGCTTGGCTGGCACGGGCCTCAAGATACGCCGAGGGGCGGGCGGTTCACCAGGAACCACCCGCCCCTCGGGAGCCGTGCATCAGCCCAGCAGGGCCTCGATGACGCCGGTGTGGGCGTCCTTCAGCTCGGCCAGCGAGACGCTGAACTGGCCCTGGACGTCCAGGTCCTGGCCGTCCACGACACCGATCCGGGTGGCCGGCAGGCCACGCGCGGTGCACATGTCGTTGAACCGGAGCTCCTCGCTGCGCGGCACCGCCACGACGGCGCGGCCGGCCGACTCCGAGAACAGGAGGACGAACGGGTCGGTGCCCTCGGGCACGACGATCCGCGCGCCGTGGCCGCCCTTGAGGCAGCTCTCCACGAGCGCCTGGCCGAGACCGCCGTCGGAGAGGTCGTGCGCGGCGTCGATCATGCCGTCGCGCGAGGCGGCGATCAGGATGTCGCCGAGCAGCCGCTCGCGCTCCAGGTCCACCGCGGGCGGCAGGCCGCCGAGGTGCTCGTGGACCGCCTGGGACCAGGCCGAGCCGCCGAGCTCGTCCGCCGTGTCGCCGAGCAGGTAGAGCAGCTGCCCCTCCTCGGCGAAGGCGGTCGGGGTGCGCCGGGTGACGTCGTCGATGACGCCGAGCACCGCGACCACGGGGGTCGGGTGGATGGCGACCTCGCCGGTCTGGTTGTACAGCGAGACGTTGCCGCCGGTGACGGGGGTGCCGAGCACCAGGCAGGCGTCGGCCAGGCCGCGGGTGGCCTCGGCGAACTGCCACATCACGTCCGGGTCCTCGGGGGAGCCGAAGTTGAGGCAGTCGGAGACGGCGAGCGGCTTGGCACCGCCGGCCGCGACGTTGCGGTACGCCTCGGCCAGGGCCAGCTGGGCGCCGGTGTACGGGTCCAGCTTGGCGAAGCGGCCGTTGCCGTCGGTGGCGACCGAGACGCCGAGGTTGGTCTCCTCGTCGATCCGGATCATGCCCGAGTCCTCGCCGACCGAGAGCACGGTGTTGCCGAGCACGTAGCGGTCGTACTGGTCGGTGATCCAGGACTTGGAGGCCTGGTTCGGGTGGCTCGCGACCTTCAGCAGGTCGGCCTTGAGGCCCTCGCCGGTGGTCGGGCGGGCCAGCCGCTCGGCCGTCGGGGCGTCCGCCTGCAGCGCGTCCTGCCAGCTCGGACGGGCGTAGGGGCGCTCGTAGGTCGGGCCCTCGTGGGCGACGGTGCGCGGCGGGACGTCCACCACGAGCTCGCCGTGCCAGAAGATCTCCAGGCGCTCGCCGTCGGTCACCTCACCGATGACGTTGGCGATGACGTCCCACTTCTCGCAGATCTCCAGGAAGCGGTCGACCTTGTCCGGCTCCACGATCGCGCACATGCGCTCCTGCGACTCGCTCATGAGGATCTCCTCCGGCGAGAGCGTGTGGTCGCGCAGGTGCACGGTGTCGAGCTCGATCCGCATGCCGCCGGAACCGGCCGAGGCCAGCTCGCTGGTGGCGCAGGACAGACCGGCGCCGCCGAGGTCCTGGATGCCCTTGACGAGCTTCTCCCGGAAGATCTCCAGGGTGCACTCGATGAGGAGCTTCTCCTGGAACGGGTCGCCGACCTGGACCGCCGGGCGCTTGGCCGGCTTGGTGTCGTCGAAGGTCTCGGAGGCCAGCACCGAGACGCCGCCGATGCCGTCGCCACCGGTGCGGGCCCCGTACAGGATGACCTTGTTGCCGGCGCCGGAGGCCTGCGCGAGGTGGATGTCCTCGTGCTTCATGACGCCCACGCACAGCGCGTTGACCAGCGGGTTGCCCTGGTAGCAGGAGTCGAAGACGACCTCGCCACCGATGTTCGGCAGGCCCAGGCAGTTGCCGTAGCCGCCGATGCCCGCGACGATCCCGGGCAGCACGCGCCGGGTGTCCGGGTGGTCGGCCGCACCGAAGCGCAGCGGGTCCATCACGGCGACCGGGCGGGCGCCCATCGCCAGGATGTCGCGCACGATGCCGCCGATGCCGGTGGCCGCGCCCTGGTAGGGCTCGATGTACGACGGGTGGTTGTGCGACTCGACCTTGAAGGTGACCGCGTAGCCCTGACCGACGTCGACCACACCGGCGTTCTCGCCGATGCCGACGAGCATCGCGTCAGCCCCAGGAGTCCCGGCGGCAGGCTTCTTCTGGCCGAACTGCTTCAGGTGGACCTTGCTGCTCTTGTACGAACAGTGCTCCGACCACATGACCGAGTACATCGCGAGTTCGGCGCCGGTCGGGCGGCGGCCGAGGATCTCCCGGATGCGCGCGTACTCGTCCTCCTTGAGGCCGAGCTCGGCCCAGGGCTGGGCGGCGTCCGGGGTCTGCTCGGCGTTCTTGACGGTGTCGAGGCTCATCAGGCGTTCACCAGCTGCTTCAGGACGGAAGTGAAGAAGCCCAGGCCCTCGGTGGTCGGACCGGTGAGCGGCTCCACGGCGTGCTCCGGGTGCGGCATCAGGCCGACGACATTGCCGGCGGCGTTGGTGATGCCGGCGATGTCGCGGTACGAACCGTTCGGGTTGACGTCCAGGTAACGGGCCACCACCCGGCCCTCCGCCTCCAGTTCGTCCAGGACGTGCGTGTCCGCGACGAAGCGGCCCTCGCCGTTCTTCAGCGGGACGACGATTTCCTGGCCCGCCGAGTAATCCCGGGTCCAGGCGGTGCCGGCGTTCTCGATGCGCAGCTTCTGGTCGCGGCAGATGAAGTGCAGCGAGTCGTTGCGGGTGAGCGCGCCGGGCAGCAGGTGGGATTCGCAGAGCACCTGGAAGCCGTTGCAGATACCGAGCACCGGCATTCCGAGCTTCGCCTGCTCGATGACGGTCTCCATCACCGGGGAGAACCGCGAGATCGCGCCGCAGCGCAGATAGTCGCCGTAACTGAATCCGCCGGGCAGGACGACGGCGTCGACCTGGTGGAGATCCTTGTCACGGTGCCAGAGGGCGACCGGCTCCGCGCCGGCGAGGCGGACCGCCCGCTGGGCGTCGCGGTCGTCGAGGGAGCCGGGGAAAGTGACGACGCCTACGCGGGTGGTCACTTGCCCTCCTCCTCGACCCGGACGGTGAAGTCCTCGATCACGGTGTTGGCGAGAAAGGTCTCGGCGGCTTCGCGGATACGGGCGAGCGCCGCGTCGTCGACCGGGCCCTCCACATCCAGCTCGAAACGCTTGCCCTGGCGGACGTCGGCGATCCCGGTGAATCCGAGACGGGGCAGTGCACGCTGCACCGCCTGTCCCTGGGGGTCGAGGATCTCCGGCTTGAGCATGACGTCGACTACGACGCGTGCCACTGGCACTCCCGGTGGTGTCTTCGGTGAGGCGGGGGAACTCCAGACTACCGGTGGTTTCGGGCAGGATTGCTGGCCGGGGATAGCGACGCGCGTAGACCCGGGCCCCTTACGCCACAAGGGATCCGGGCCCCCGACCCCCCGTCCGGGGCTGCCGGTTTCCGCGGATTCGGCACCCGGAACGAGCGCCTCCGAAGAACACCCGAAAACGGCACTTGGGGACAGATCCGCCCGTCCTGCACACCGTATCCGGCAGTCCCGCGAAGACACGTGAATATCCGGAAAAGAATGCCGGACTCTTCGATTTCGACCCCCTTCGGGTGCAGAATAGGGCCACCTGTCGCGGCAAGTGCTGCGTATCAGGCGGGCCGTCCGGCCTGCCCGTATGCGCTTGCGCGAGTTGGTGCACATCAGGCCCCGGGCGTACCCCCGCGGACCGGTGGCCGAATTGCCCGAGAGGATTGACACCCATGGCTCAGCGTGTAGTTGTCACGCTCTCCGACGACCTGGACGGCGGCGCCGCCGCGGAAACCGTCCACTTCGGCGTCGACGGGAAGTCGTACGAGATCGACCTGTCCGTGGACAACGCGGAAAAGCTGCGGGAGGCCCTCGCTCCGTTCGTCGCCGCCGGCCGCCGCCAGAGCCGCACCGGAAAGTCGTTCCGCCGCACCGCCCTCACCCCGGACCCGGCCGCCGTCCGCGCCTGGGCCCTGTCCCGCGGCATGGAACTGCCGGCCCGCGGCCGCATCCCCAAGCACGTGTACGAGGCGTTCGCCGAGGCGAACTGACCCTCGCGGCTCGGGGGGCACCCGCCCCCTCCGGTCGCCCCGCCCGCCCGGACCGAAAGGGTGGGGCGACCACCCCGAACGATGCTGTAGAGTATTCCTCGTCGCCGCAACGGAGAGATCCGAAGAGGCGGCGGGTGCCCCACCAGGCACCGTGCGGACGTGGCTCAGTTGGTAGAGCATCACCTTGCCAAGGTGAGGGTCGCGAGTTCGAATCTCGTCGTCCGCTCGCAGTGCGCGAGCACAGCACAACTCAATAGTTTGACCTGCGGACGTGGCTCAGTTGGTAGAGCATCACCTTGCCAAGGTGAGGGTCGCGAGTTCGAATCTCGTCGTCCGCTCCAAAACGAAGGGCCCCCTCGATCGAGGGGGCCCTTCGGCATTCCCGCCCCGAAATCCCCCATGACATTTGTCATCGCCGACCCGTGGATCCCCACCGCGATGTCATGACGGCGCGCACTGCCCGCGCGGCCGGGGCGGCGGAAGGCTTGGGGCATGGAAACGAGCAGCCCCTCCCGCCCCACCGACAGCGTGATCGAGGTCACCGGCCTGCACCGCCACTACGGCAGCGGCGCCACCGGCTACCACGCCGTCCGGGGCGTCGACCTGACCGTCGGCCGCGGCGAACTGTTCGCCCTGCTCGGCACCAACGGTGCGGGCAAGACCTCCACCATGGAGCTCATCGAGGGCCTGGCCGCCCCCAGCGACGGCACCGTCCGGGTGCTCGGCCACGACCCCCACCGGGAGCGCGCCGCCGTCCGCCCGCGGATCGGCATCATGCTCCAGGAGGGCGGCTTCCCCGGCGACCTCACCGCCGCCGAGACCGGCCGCGCCTGGGCCGGGATGACCAGCGGCGCCCGCCCGGTCGAGGAGGCGCTGGAGCTGGTCGGCCTCGGCCACCGCCGCGACGTCCGGGTCAAGCAGCTGTCCGGCGGCGAACGACGTCGGCTCGACCTCGCGATGGCCCTGCTCGGCCGCCCGGAAGTGCTGTTCCTGGACGAGCCCAGCACCGGCCTCGACCCCGAGGCGCGCGCCTCCGTCTGGCGACTGGTCCGCGACCTGCGCGCCCAGGGCACCACCGTGCTGCTCACCACGCACTACCTGGAGGAGGCCGAGGAACTGGCCGACCGGCTGGCCGTCATGCACGGCGGCCGGGTCGTCACCGCGGGCACCGTCGCCGAGGTGATCGCCGGGCGGCCGTCCCGGATCTCCTTCGAGCTGCCCGAGTTCGCCGGCGCCGCGCTCCCCCTGCTGGCCCCGGCCGAGGTCACCGTCGACGGCCGCAAGGTCACCGTGCAGACCACCGCCCTCCAGCAGACCCTCCACGACCTGCTCGGCTGGGCCCACCACCACGGCGTCGTGCTCGGCGCCCTGGACGCCCGCAGCGCCTCGCTGGAGGAGGCCTTCCTCGCCATCGCGTCCGAGGCCGCCCACCAGGCCCCGCCGCAGGCACCCGCCGCCCCCGCCCGTCCCGCCCGCCGCCGCCTGATCGGATCCGCCCGATGACCACCGCCGCCAACGCCGCCACCGGTGCCCCGAGCACCACCGCCGGCCGCCTGCTCTCCCTCGGCCGCGCCGAGGCCACCCTGCTGCTGCGCAACCGCACCGCCCTGTTCACCGCCGTGGTGCTGCCGGTGGTGCTGATCAGCTCGCTGCGCGGGATCCTCGAGAAGCAGGCCGAGAACAACCCCGGTCTGGACGTCGACTCGATGCTGGTCTACGGCTCGGTCGGGATGGTCCTGGCCTTCGTCGTGTACTACAACCTGACCGCCGCGTACGTCGGGCGGCGCGGCGAACTGGTACTCAAGCGGCTGCGCACCGGCGAGGCCCGGGACATCGAGATCATGCTCGGCACGGCCGTCCCCTCGCTCGCCCTCGGCCTGCTGATGGCCGCCCTGATCGGGGTCGGCGGCGGCCTCGGCCTGCACCTGACCATGCCGGTCAACCCGCTGCTGATGCTGGTCGGCCTGGTGCTGATCCTGGGCACCATGATCGCCCTGGCCGCGCTGTCCAGCGCGTTCACCAAGACCGTGGAGAGCGCGGGCATCACCACCCTGCCGGTCATGCTGGTCATGCAGTTCGGTTCCGGTCTGTTCGTCCCGCTGGAGGTCATGCCCTCGCAGCTGGCCGACGCCTGCCGGCTGCTGCCGACCACCCCGGCCTTCCAGCTGATCCGGGTCGGCTGGTTCGGCACCGACGGCTCGGCCGCGCCGACGGACTTCGTGGGCAGCTGGGGCACCGCCGCCCCGCACCTCGTCACCGGCACGGTCTGGCTGGGCCTCGCGGTCTGGGGCGCGGTGCGCTACTTCCGCTGGGAGCCCCGCCGCTGAGCGATCGTCGGCAATCCGAAGGACCGCCCCCCGTTCGACCTCTGATATGAAGGCAGCAGCAGGATCATGGTCGGACCGGGGGGACAGCACGTGGACATGCGCTCACCGCTGCGCAGGTGGCGCGGCTTCGGCAAACCCCAGCGCGCCGAGATCTACTTCCGCTGGTCGATCTACCTGATGCCGCTGGCCGCGGTGCCGACGGCGCTGCTCAGCCTCGGCGCCCACCTCGACCAGTACTCGGCCGGCTCCGCCCGGGTCTCCCTGGCCGTCTCGCTGGCCACCACGCTGGTCGGCCTCCGGGCCTGCCGGACCTCGCTCGACCACTACCTCGGACGGCCCGCCGACCACCGCCGCTGGCTCGTGATCAACGGCGCGGTCACCGTCGCCGGCACCTGGGCCCTGCTGCTGACCGGCCCGACGGCGGACGGGACCGGCGCTCCGCCGTCCACCGTCCTGGTCACCACCGTCCTGCTGATCGTCGCCTACGGCCCGATCTCCATCGGCCTGCGGCTGTGGTGGTCCGCCCCGGCCGCCGTCCTCCTCGCCCTGCTGATCGCCCCGGCGATGGTCCTGGCCGGGCTGAGCGCCGCCACCACCGCCGGACAGCTGATCGGCACCCTGCTCGGGATGCCCTTCATCGCGGCGAGCTGCCGCAGCTTCGCCTGGCTGACGGCCGTGGTCTGGGAACTGGACGGCACCCGCGAGACCCAGTCCCGGCTCGCCGTCGCCGAGGAGCGGCTGCGCTTCTCCCGCGACCTGCACGACGTGATGGGCCGCAACCTCACCACCATCGCGCTGAAGAGCGAGCTCGCCGTCCAGCTCGCCAAGCGCGGGCGCCCGGAGGCCGCCGACCAGATGGTCGAGGTGCAGCGGATCGCCCAGGAGTCGCAGCGCGAGGTCCGCGACGTCATCCGCGGCTACCGCACCGCCGACCTGCACGCCGAGGCGATCGGCGCCCGCGCGGTGCTCCGCTCCGCCGACGTCACCTGCGAGATCGACCTCGGCGAGGACGCCGACGGACTGCCGCCGCACGTCCAGTCGGTGTTCGGCTGGGTGATCCGCGAGGCCACCACCAACGTGCTGCGGCACAGCGAGGCCGAGCGCTGCCTGATCCGGCTGCGCCGGGAGGACGGACGGGCGGTGCTGGAGCTGGAGAACGACGGGGTGCCCGCCGTCCCGCTCCCCTCCCAGGGCGGTGGCACCGGGCTGCGCGGCCTGCGCGAGCGGCTCGCCGCCCACGACGGCGAGCTGACCGTGCCGACGGCCGGGACGGGCGTCTTCCGGATGCTCGCCACCGTTCCGCTGCCGGACTGAGCGGGCCGAACGCCCCGGCCGACCCGAGCGAACCGACCGACCCGAGCGAACCGAGCGAACCGAGGAAGTGCCGACCGATGACCGACACCGCGCCCGTCCGCGTCCTGCTCGCCGACGACGAGCACCTGATCCGCGGCGCGCTGGCCGCGCTGCTCTCGCTGGAGGACGACATCGAGGTGATCGCGCAGGCCGGCTCCGGCCCGGAGGCGCTGGCGATGGCGCAGTCGCACCGGCCCGACGTCGCGGTGCTGGACCTGCAGATGCCCGGCAGGGACGGCATCGAGGTGGCTGCCGAACTGCGCCGGCTGCTGCCGGACTGCCGCTGCATGATCGTCACCGGCCACGGCCGTCCCGGCTACCTGAAGCGGGCGCTGGAGGTCGGGGTGCGCGGCTTCCTGCCCAAGACCGTCTCGGCCGCGGACCTGGCCGGCATCATCCGCACCGTGCGCTCCGGCGGCCGGTACGTCGACCCGGAGCTGGCGGCGGACGCGATCAGCGCGGGCGAGACCCCGCTGACGCCCCGCGAGACGGACGTCCTGGAACTGGCCGCCGACGGCACCCCGATCGCCGAGATCGCCGCCCGGGCCGCGCTCTCCCAGGGCACCGTCCGCAACTACCTGTCCTCGGCGGCCACCAAGCTGGGCGCGGAGAACCGGCACGCGGCGGTGCGGATCGCCCGCGAGCACGGCTGGATCTGAGCAGCCGCGCCCGCGGGCGTCATGGGGTCACTGCCAGGTGGTGCCGGTCAGCCGCTCGTACACCTCGATGTACTTGGACCGGGTCTTCTCCACGACCTCGGCGGGCAGCGCCGGCGGCGGCTGCTCGCTGTAGCGGTCCCAGCCGGAGGCCGGGGAGACCAGCCAGTCGCGGATCAGCTGCTTGTCGAAGGACGACTGCGAGCGGCCCGGCCGGTACTCGTCGGCCGGCCAGTAGCGCGAGGAGTCCGGGGTGAGCACCTCGTCGCCGATCACCAGCTCGCCGTCCGACAGGCCGAACTCGAACTTGGTGTCGGCCAGGATGATGCCGCGGTCGCGGGCGATGTCGCGGGCGCGGGCGTAGACGTCCAGGGTGGTGCGGCGCAGCTGGTTGGCCAGCTCGGCGCCGATCCGGCGGGCGGTCTCCTCGTAGGGGACGTTCTCGTCGTGCTCGCCGACCTCGGCCTTGAGCGCCGGGGTGTAGATCGGGGCGGGCAGCTCGGAGCTGTTCTCCAGGCCCTCGGGGAGCGCGATGCCGCAGACCGTGCGGCTCTCCTCGTACTCGGTCAGGCCGGAGCCGGCCAGGTAGCCGCGGGCGACCGCCTCGACCGGGATCATCTCCAGGCTCCGGCAGACCAGCGTGCGGCCCTTCCAGTCGGCGGGGGCGCCGGCCGGGACCTCGGTGGAGATCACGTGGTTGGGGACGATGTCCTCGATCCGCTCGAACCACCACAGCGAGAGCTGGGTGAGGATGCGGCCCTTGTCGGGGATCTCGTTCGGCAGCACCCAGTCGTGGGCGGACGTCCGGTCGCTGGCGACCATGACGAGCTCACCCGACTCGGTGCGGTAGAGGTCGCGCACCTTGCCGGTGTGCAGGTGGACCAGGCCGGGCACCTGGACCGGCTCGGGCTTGGTGACAAATCCGCTCAAGGTGTCTCAGTCCTCAGGGGTCGTTCGCGGGCGTGGGGCACTGCGAAAGGGGAGGTCACTGCCCCCGCAGTCTTTCACGCCCGGCGGACCTCAGTTCTTGCAGAGCCGGTCCAGCAGGTTGGCGGTGGCCCGCTGGATCCGCTCGTCGGTCAGTCCGGGGCGGCCGAGCGCGGGCGACCAGGCGAAGGTGCCGGCCGCGAAGACGTACGCGCCGCTGGGCGCCCGGTACAGCGAGGTCTCCTGGTAGCGGGTGCGGCCGGCCGGGTCCTGGTAGGGCGAGTGCGCCAGCAGGACCCGCTCGGTGTGCTCGGGCAGCGCCACCTTGGGGTAGTAGCGGTCGGCCTCGCCGGCGACCAGGCCGGGCAGCTCGTCGCCCTCCTGCAGGCCGGTGCCGTCCCAGAGCCAGTGCGCGGTGTGCCGGGCGACCAGCGGGACGGGCGCGGCGACCCGGCCCGAGTACTGCACGCCGAGCAGGTGCTGCTCGGGCTCCCCCGCGTCCCGCCACAGCGCGCTGGAGGCGCCGGTCGCGCCCGCCGCCGGACTGCCGGGCCCGACCTTCTGGCGCTTGCGGCAGTTGAGCAGCCGATTGGGCTCGCCGGAGGCGGCGGCGGTCAGCTCGACCCGCCAGTACATGGTGTTGGCGGAGAGGAACACCAGCGAGGTGCCGCCGTCCCTGGCCCGCTCGGCGGCCCGGCGCATCGGCGCGGACCAGTACTCGTCGTGGCCGGGGAAGACCAGCGCCCGGTGCCGGGACGGGTCGACCAGGCCGGCGTGCAGGTCGGTGGCGGTGGCGTAGGAGAGGTCGTAGCCGTAGCGCTCGGCCCAGCGGATGAAGTCGTACGCGTGGCCGACGTGCAGCGGCAGTCCGGCGGTCGCGTGCGGGCGGTCGAAGGAGACGGTGACGGCCGCCTCCGGCTCGCCGACCAGGCCGCCCAGGCCGTCCCAGGCGTGGTACAGGCTGGCCCCGGTGCGACCGTCCTCGGGGAAGAGGTTGTAGGCCTGCCAGGTCACGTCGGGGAGCACCAGCAGCAGCTCGGCGGCGTGCCCCTGGTCGTCGAAGTCCCGCACGGTGAACGGGATGTGGCTGCGGTGCAGCATGTCCGCGGTGGTCAGCACGGCGACGTACGAGCCGGGCTTCCAGTGCACCGGGACCTGCAGCCGCCAGGAGTGCCACCAGTGGTGGCAGGAGACCGTCCGGTCGACCACCAGCGGCGCGGGCTGGGCGAGGCCGGCGATCAGCGGGCTGGAGGTGACGTGGCGGGCGCCGTCGCCGCCGTAGTGGCCGATCCGGTAGACGTCCACGGTGAACTCGCGGGGCGGGTTGACGGTGACCCGGAAGTCGACCGACCCGCCGGGCCGGATCACCCCGGCCGAGGCGAAGCCCTTGATCTGCTGGTCCACGTCGTTGGCGCCCTGCGGGGTGCCGACCGGCGGCTTGGGCCGCACACCGGCGGTCAGCGGCTGCTGGCCGGGCGCGTCCACCGAGACGTACCAGGGGACGGCGCCCTCCGCCCCGGCCAGGTACTGGTCCGGACTGCGCAGCCAGGGCAGCGGTCCCTGACCGAAGGGGTCGGAGACGCTGTAGGCGTGCGTTCCGGACTCCCAGCGGGGGTTGAGTTCGGTGCCCACGCGCCCCTCCCAGGTGCACTTCCGTGACTCCTCGCCCGCCTCCGGGCGCTCCCGATCCGGTGTCGACGCTCCTCGCTCCGGCGCTCTCCCCCGGCCGTCCGGCCGGGGGTACCCCCATCGCTCACGTGTTGCTCGTCGCTTTCGGCACCGGCGCGCCCTTCGGCTCCCGAGGCCCGGTTGGCACGTGCCCCCCGGGTGTGCGTGCGGTCCAATACACCACAGAGTGCTGGTGCTCCGTCACCCTCCGGCGCCAATTGGTGCCGGGAATCTCGCGGGCCGCCCGGAGGGGGCCCCCGGCCTGCGAGGACGACCGGCGGCCGGGCCGTCCGGGGGCGCGTGCGGGAGCGTCGAGCGCCGTCCCACCCGTCACAGCCGGACCGGCTTCTCCATGCGGACGTCGGCCGCGTCCAGCCAGGCGCGCAGCGGGCCGTCCTGGCCCTGCTCGACGGCCTGGGCGACCGGGCCGGCCAGGTCGGTGCGGCGGACCCCGCCGAGCAGCAGCACCGGGCCGTCCAGCCAGTCCAGGCCGGGGGCGCCGCCGGCGGTGTCCACGGCCGCGCAGCAGACCATCGCGGTGACGTGGTCGACCAGCAGGTCGCGGCCGGAGCGGTCGGGTTCGAGCAGCGGCGCCGGGGCCGTGGTGCGGGCCAGCTGGGCGGCGAGGGCGGCGGCCAGCCGCTCGCCGTCGCCCTCGGCGAGCCGGACCAGCAGCCGGGTGAGGGTCGGGGCGCCGGGGCGGGACTGCGGGGCGAGGCGGTCCAGGGCCGCCTGCAGGGCGGCGGCGCCCGCCCGCCAGCCGGCGTCCACCGCCTCGGCCGGGTAGTCGGTCCACTCCAGCTCGTGCCAGGCGCCGGCCGCCGGGCGGCCGAAGAACAGCTCGGCGGCGAGCCGGGACACCGCCCGG
>NZ_JBHWCL010000192.1:0-16778 GCF_042735125.1 Kitasatospora sp. NPDC059599
CGCGAGAGCGAAGGGCCTTCCGGCGTTTCCGGCTCCGAACGACGGGTCGGCTCCGAACGACCGGCCGGGCCCGAACGGCGGACCGGCTCCGAACGGCGGGCGGAACGCAGCCGGGCCGCCCGCCGGAGCGGACGGCCCGGCCGGGGCTCAGCGGCCCCGCAGCTCCCGGTAGCGGGCGACCAGCTCGGCGGTGGAGCTGTCCAGCTGCTCGGCGCCCTCTCCGGTGAGCAGCACCGGCTCGATCCGCTTGGCGAGCACCTTGCCCAGCTCGACGCCCCACTGGTCGAAGGAGTCGATGTTCCAGATCGCGCCCTGGACGAACACCTTGTGCTCGTAGAGGGCGACCAGCTGGCCGAGCACCGACGGGGTCAGCTCTCCGGCCAGGATGGTGGTGGTCGGGTGGTTGCCCTTGAAGGTCTTGTGCGGGACGAGTTCGGCGGGCACTCCCTCGGCCGCGACCTCCTCCGGGGTCTTGCCGAAGGCCAGCGCCTGGGTCTGGGCGAAGAAGTTCGCCAGCAGCAGGTCGTGCTGGGCGACCAGGCCCGGGAGCAGGTCGGCGACCGGCTTGGCGAAGCCGATGAAGTCGGCCGGGATCACCTTGGTGCCCTGGTGCAGCAGCTGGTAGTACGCGTGCTGGCCGTTGGTGCCGGGGGTGCCCCAGACCACCGGGCCGGTCTGCCAGTCCACCGGGGTGCCGTCGCGGGTCACCGACTTGCCGTTGGACTCCATGTCCAGCTGCTGCAGGTAGGCGGTGAACTTGGACAGGTAGTGCGAGTACGGCAGCACCGCGTGCGCCTGGGCGTCGAAGAACGCGCCGTACCAGACGCCCAGCAGGCCGAGCAGCAGCGGGACGTTCTCCTCCGCCGGGGCGGTGCGGAAGTGCTCGTCGACCAGGTGGAAGCCGTCCAGCATCTCGCGGAAGGCGTCCGGGCCGATGGCGGTCATCAGCGAGAGGCCGATGGCCGAGTCGTAGGAGTAGCGGCCGCCGACCCAGTCCCAGAACTCGAACATGTTGGCGGTGTCGATGCCGAAGTCCTGGACGCCCCGGGCGTTGGTGGACAGCGCGACGAAGTGCTTGGCGACCGCCTCGGTGCCGGCGCCCAGGCCGTCGAGCAGCCAGTCGCGGGCGGAGACCGCGTTGGTGATGGTCTCGATGGTGGTGAAGGTCTTGGAGGCGACGATGAACAGCGTCTCGGCCGGGTCGAGGTCGCGGACCGCCTCGTGCAGGTCGGCGCCGTCGACGTTGGAGACGAAGCGGACGACGAGGTCGCGCTCGGTGTACGAGCGGAGCACCTCGTAGGCCATCGCGGGGCCGAGGTCGGAGCCGCCGATGCCGATGTTGACGACGGCCCGGATCGGCTTGCCGGTGTGGCCCTTCCACGCGCCGCTGCGGACCCGGTCGGCGAAGGCGGCCATCTTGTCGAGGACGGCGTGCACGCCGGGCACCACGTTCTCGCCGTCGACCTCGACCACGGCGCCGCGCGGGGCGCGCAGCGCGGTGTGCAGGACCGCGCGGCGCTCGGTGGTGTTGATCTTCTCGCCGCGGAACATCGCGTCCCGCAGCTCGGCGACGCCGGTGGCGGCGGCGAGTGCGCGCAGCAGCTCCAGCGTCTCGTCGGTCACCAGGTGCTTGGCGTAGTCCACGTGCAGGTCGCCGACCCGCAGGGTGAGGCGTCGGCCGCGCTCGGGGTCGGCGGCGAACAGCTCGCGCAGGTGGGTGTCGCCCAGTTCGGTCCGGTGCTTGGCCAGGGCGGCCCACTGCGGGGTGCGGTCCAGCGGGGTGCGGGAGTCGGCGCGGGTCTCCGACATCGGTGGGTCCTCGATTCATCTGGGTGCAGAAACCGGCAGGGCCAGGCGTGAGCCCCCGAGGGTGAGGGTCTCGGTGCGAGGTCGTGCGGGTACTGGTGGTGCGCCGACTCCGTTGACGGCCTGCCCGGGTTCAGCCTATGCAACCCCGGGGGCGGTCGCGCACATTCCGCCCACCGGCGGACAGGACGTCACTTCCGTTCCGAGCGCAGGTCGAGCCCGCGCAGCACCTGGTCGACCAGTTCCGGGTCGGCGCCGAGCTCGCTGCGGGCGACGAGCATCTCGCGGCGGGAGGCCGCGATCATCTCCTGCTCGACGTCCCGGGCGGCCCGCCACTGGGACAGCCGCAGCTTGGCCTCGGCGGCCTCCTCCTCGGCGTAGTTCTCCGGGCAGAGCCGGGCCAGCCGGTCGTGCTGACGGTCCCGCAGGCGGTCGGCGACCTCGGCCGGCAGCCGGTCCTGCTCCTCCAGCTCGCCGAGCCGCGTGAGCCCGGCCTTGGCGGCCCGCCACCAGAGCTGACGGACGGCCTGCTCGTGCTTGTCCTGGTCGATGTCCAGCCGGAGCCGCTTGGCCACCCAGGGCAGGGTCAGGCCCTGCACCAGGAGCGTGAAGAGCACCACGCTGAAGGCGATGAAGACCAGTCGGCCGCGCTCGGGGAAGTCCGCGCCGGAGTGCAGGGTGAGCGGGATGGCGAGCGCCAGCGCGACGGTGGCCACGCCGCGCATGCCGGACCACCAGAGGACCACGCTCTCCTTCCAGCTGAACGGGGTGTCCTCGTCGTCGCCGCTGCGCAGCTTCCGGGACACCCAGCCGGCCGGCAGCAGCCAGAGCAGCCGGACCACCACCACGACGGCGATCACCACGGCGGCGTCGCCGATGAAGCCGGTCCAGCCGCGGCCGGCCTCCTTGAGCACGGTGGCCAGCTCCAGGCCGATCAGGCCGAAGGCGACGCCGGTGATCAGGATCTCGACCACCTCCCAGAAGGCGTTGCCGACCAGCCGGTAGGCGACGGCGTCGGCGTCGGAGGCCCGCTCGGCGAGGTAGAGCGCGCAGACCACGACGGCGAGCACGCCGGAGCCGTGGATCTCCTCGGCGATGGTGTAGGCGGCGAAGGGCACCAGCAGGTTGAGCGCGACCTGCTGGGTCGGGTCGTCCAGGCGTTCGGCGAGCTTGGTGTTGACCCAGCCGAGGACGACGCCGACGACCACGGCCAGCACCGCGGACAGGACGAAGCGCAGCACCGCGCCGCCGACCGAGAAGTCGCCGCTGACCATGGCCTCGATGGCCAGCGAGTAGATGACGATCGCGGTGACGTCGTTGAACAGGCCCTCGCTCTCCAGGATCGACACCAGCCGGCGGGGCAGGCCGATGCTGCCGGCCACCGCGACGGCGGCGACCGGGTCGGGCGGGGAGA
Organism: Kitasatospora sp. NPDC059599; assembly: GCF_042735125.1. NCBI lineage: Bacteria > Bacillati > Actinomycetota > Actinomycetes > Kitasatosporales > Streptomycetaceae > Kitasatospora > Kitasatospora sp. NPDC059599. Next base: position 3,221 of record NZ_JBHWCL010000192.1, read on the forward strand.
CCAGCGCGCCGACCGCGATCGCGGCGGCGAGCGGCAGGGCGGGCAGCAGCCAGTGCACCGTGCCGGCCACCGCGACGGTGGTGACCACCACCAGGGCGATGGCCAGCAGCAGGATCGAGCGGGCGTTGGCCTTGAAGTAGCGCACCGAGGAGCGCCGGGCGACGGCGAAGATCAGCGGGGGCAGGACCAGCGGGAGGATCAGCTCGGGCTCGATGGTGACGTCCGGGATCTGCGGGACGATCGCCATGACGATGCCGAGCAGGGTCATCAGGACCGGTTGCGGCACGCCCGTCCTGCGGCCGAGCGGCATGGTGACCACGGAGGCGAGCAGCACCAGGAAGAACAGGGGCAGCTGGCCCACGGGGAGGTTCCTCTCGACGGACGGACGCACGGCTGAGCGCCGCCCAGGATAAATCTGACAATGCACCCATCAGTGAAGACGCGCTGAACGACCCCTTGACCTCAAGCGCACTTCAGGACCGAGGATCGGTACCGGTCGACGGGAGCCGTCGGCCGGTCGAACGGGTGGGAGCAGACATGAAGGCGGTCACCGTGACGCGGTCCGGCGGTCCGGAGGTCCTGCGGGTCACCGAGGTGCCCGATCCGCAGCCGGGTCCGGGCGAGGTGCGGGTGCGGGTGTACGCGGCCGGGGTGCAGCCGGTCGACCTGGCGATCCGGGAGGGGTTCCGGCCGCCGGGACTGACGGTCGAACCGCCGTTCGTCCTCGGCAACGAGTTCGCCGGGGTGGTGGACCGGGTCGGGCCGGACAGCGGCGGCTGGAGGGCCGGCGACGAGGTGCTGGGCTTCCGGCTGCTGGACAGCCACGCCGAACTGGTCACGGTGGACGCCGCCCAGCTGGTGGCCAAGCCCGCCGGGATGCCCTGGGAGCAGGCCGGCTCGCTCTCCGCCTCCGGCCAGACCGCGCACACCGCGCTCACCCTGCTCGGCGTCGGCCCCGGCGACACCGTGCTGGTGCACGGCGCCTCCGGCGGGGTCGGCACGGTGGCCGTCCAGCTCGCCCGGGCCCGGGGCGCCACGGTGGTCGGCACCGCGAGCGAGCGCAACCACGCGTACCTGCGCGAGCTGGGCGCGGTCCCGGTCGCGTACGGGGAGGGGCTGGTCGAGCGGGTCCGGGTGGCGGCGCCGCAGGGGGTGACGGCCGCCTTCGACGCCGCCGGGCGGGGTGCCCTGGAGGCCTCGGTCGAGCTGGTCGCCGACCGGGACCGGATCGGCACCGTCGTCGACTTCGAGGGCGCCGGACGGCTGGGCGTGCGGCTGCTGCGCACGCAGCGCACCGCCGCCCGGCTGACCGAGCTGGTCCGGCTCTGGGAGGCGGGCGGGCTGCGGCTGGAGATCGCCGAGTCCCTCCCGATGGAGCGGGCCGGGGAGGCCCACCGCCTGGTCGGCACCGGACACGTCCGGGGCAAGGTGGTGCTGACCATGTGAGGCTCCGGGCACGACGCCCCGGGGCCCCTGGCCCCCCGCCGGGCCGATTGTGTGTTTCGGCCGCTGACCAGGTAATGTTCTCCACGTCAGCAGGCGCCGCTAGCTCAGTTGGTTAGAGCAGCTGACTCTTAATCAGCGGGTCCGGGGTTCGAGTCCCTGGCGGCGCACAGACAGCCGGAAGGCCCCTTGCGAAAGCGAGGGGCCTTCCGGCATTTCCCGTGCGGTCGGCGCGCTCCCCAGCGGCGCGCTCCCTAGCGGGCGCTCCCCGGCGGGCTCGGTCACCACCGCCCCGCCCGGGCTGGTGACCGAACCGCTGTCGAACCGCCTGCTGCTGCGGCCGGACCGGGCCCAGGGGGTCGTCCTCAGCCCCGGGCCGGCGGGAAGGCGTGGCGACGGGCGGCGGCGAGCACGGCGAGGACGGGGAGCATCAGGGCGAGGACCGTCCAGGGCAGGGCGCCGGTGCCGAGGCCGTCCAGGACGAGTCCGCCGACGACCCCGCCGGCCGCCATCGCGACGTTCCACAGGGTCACCAGCACGGCCTGGGCGGCGTCCGCCCGCTCGCCGCCCGCGTCACCGAGGGCGGTCTGCAGCAGGGTCGGGACGCCGCCCCAGCCCAGGCCCCAGAGCAGCGCCGCCGCGTACACCGGCGGCGCACTGTCCGACCACAGCGCGAGGACGCCCGCCGTCACCGCGACCAGCAGTGCGCCGCCGATCGTCAACCGCCGCAGCCGGCGGTGGATGTGGGCGCCGGTCAGCCAGATGCTCGCCATCGAGGCCAGGCCGAAGACCAGCAGGACGGTGCCGGTGGCGCCGCCGAGGCCGGCCCGGTCGAGGAAGGGCGCGATGTAGGTGAACAGGATGGTGTGGGCGAGCACGTAGAGCACGGTCACCGTGAGCACCGGCACCACGCCGGGCACGGCGAGCGCGTGCCGGACCGGCACGCGCTCGCCGTCGGGCCGGCCCGGCTCCTCGGGCAGCAGCGCCGTGATCCAGCCGACCACGCCGACCGCCAGTGCCGTCATGACCAGGAACGGCACCCACCAGGCGGACATCCGGCCGAGGAAGGTGCCGACCGGCACTCCGAGCGACAGCGCCACCGGCACGCCCGCCATGGCGACGGCCATCGCCCGGCCCTGCTGCTCGACCGGCACCAGCCGGCGGGCGTACCCGGCCAGCAGCGCCCAGGCGAGGCCGGCCGCGACGCCCGCGAGGAAGCGGGCGGCGAGGGTGAGCGGGTAGCTGCCGGACACCGCGGTCACCGTGTTGGCCACGGCGAAGCCGCCCATCGCGGTGAGCAGCAGTCGCTTGCGGCCCCAGCCGGCGGTGGCCGCGGCGAGCGGGATCGCGGTGGCGGCGGAGCCGATCGCGTAGACGGTGACGGTCTGCCCGGCGGCCGACTCGCTGACGCCGAGGGACTCGCCCATGCCGGGTAGCACCCCGGCGGGCAGGTTCTCGGTGAGCGCGGTGACGAAGACGGCGGTGGCCAGGGCGAGCAGGGAGGGGAGCGGGAAGGGCTTGCGAGGTACCGGGGTCGGGAGTCGTGTGGTCGCCATGGGGACCATGCTTGGACCTCACACCGGTGTCAGGTTCAAGCGCGTCGGGTCCGAGCACGGTCCCGTTGGCGTCGGTCAGCGGCCGAAGTAGCCGTCGAAGTTCCGGGAGAACTCCTGGCCGCCGAACCGGTCCCAGTTCACCGACCAGGCCATCAGCCCGCGCAGGTTCGGCTGGGCGCCCGAACGCGGCACGTACGTCCCGCAGTTGGTGAGCTTGGTGAGGCAGTCCAGGGCCTTGTCCACTTCGGCCGGGGCGACGTAGCCGTTGCCCGCGTTGGTGGTGGCCGGCATGCCGATGGCGACCTTGGAGGCCGGCAGCGCCGGGAACACGTTGTTCGCGTTGCCCGCCACCGGGAAGCCCTTGAGCAGCATGTCGGTCATCGCGACGTGGAAGTCGGCGCCACCCATCGAGTGGTACTGGTTGTCCAGGCCCATGACGGAGCCGGAGTTGTAGTCCTGGACGTGCAGCAGGGTGAGGTCGTCGCGCAGGGCGTGGATGACCGGCAGGTAGGCCCCGGCGCGCGGGTCCTGGCCGCCCCAGGGTCCGGATCCGTAGTACTGGTAGCCGAGTTGGACGAAGAAGGTCTCCGGCGCCATGGTCAGCACGAAGCCCGGGCCGTACCTGGCCCGGAGGGTCTTCAGCGCGGAGATCAGGTTGACGACGACCGGGGTGGTCGGGTTCCTGAAGTCGGTGTCGCCGGTGTCGAGGGAGAGCGAGTGGCCCTCGAAGTCGATGTCCAGGCCGTCCAGGCCCCACCTGTCGATGATCGCCGAGACCGAGCTGACGAAGGTGTCCCGGGCGGCGGCGGTGGTCAGCTGGACCTGGCCGTTCTGGCCGCCGATCGAGATCAGCACCTTCTTGCCCTGGGCGCGCTTGGCGGCGATGGCGGCCTTGAAGTCAGCGTCGGACTCGACGGTCGGGCACTCGGTGGCCGGGCAGCGGTTGAAGCGGATGTCGCCGGAGGTGACGGAGGTGGGCTCGCCGAAGGACAGGTCGATGAAGTCCCAGGAGTTCGGGACGTCGGCCATCCGGGTGTAGCCGGCACCGTTGGCGAAGCCGGCGTGCAGGTAGCCGACCAGGGCGTGGCTGCCGGTGGGCGGGGTGGTCGGGGTGCCGGTGGGCGTGCCGGTCGGGGTGCCGGTCGGGGTCGCAGTGGGGGTGCCGGTCGGGGTCGCGGTCGGCGAGGCGGTCCCGGTGGGGGTCTGCGTCGGCGTGGGCGTCGGCGTCGGGCTGGGCGCGCCCGGGCCGTCCAGCGAGACGTCGTCCGCGTAGTAGGTGCCCTGGCCGTACCAGCCGTGGGTGTAGACGGTGGCGCTGGTCTGGGTGGCGCCGGTGGTGAAGCTGACGCTGAGCTTCTGGTACGAGCCGCCGGTGCCGGGGGTCCAGGTGCTGGGGCCGCCGCCGTCGACGCCCAGGTAGACGTAGGAGCCGTTGACGTACGCACTGAGCGTGTAGGTCGTGTTGGGGGCGACGGTGACGACCTGGCCGCACTGGGCGGTGTCGCCGGCCGTGGCCGCGCCGGCGAGCGCGTGGCTGCCGCCGTGCACCGGGGCGGTGACGACGCTGCCGGTGCCGCCGCCGCAGCTCCAGGGGCCGAGCGAGCCGGACTCGAAGCCTCCGTTGACCAGGAACTCGCCGGCCGAGGCGGCGGGGGCCAGGCCCAGGGTGACGCCGGCCAGGGTGGCCGCGGCGACGGCGGAGGCCGTGCCGGCGACGAGCGCGGCGCGACGAGCCCGGGGGCGGGCGGGTGAGCGTGGGGGCATGGATCTGCGCATGGGGGCGCTCCTGCGGTGGCACGGTCGTGGGGGACGTCCGAGGGCACGCCGGAGCACGCGCCAGTGGGGGGAACGGCCCGGCCTGGCACCCTAGTTGGACTAGACCACTGAAGTGGATCCGGCCGTACGGTGTCAATGGTCCAGACCGGTTCCGGCCTTCTCCGGTTGCCGGGTGTGACACCCCGTCGAAGGATGGAGGGGTGACCCCGCCCGGCTACCTCCGCTACCCCCACCTGCACCACGGCCTGCTCACCTTCACCGCCGAGGACGACGTCTGGATCGCCCCGCTGGACACCGCCGGCGCCGTCACCGGCCGGGCCTGGCGGGTCACCTGCGACCGCACCCGGGTCAGCCACCCCCGCTTCTCCCCCGACGGCACCACCCTCGCCTGGACCGGCTGGCTCAGCCTCACCCCCGAGGTGTGGACCGCCCCCGTCGACGGCGGCGAGGCCCGCCGGCTCAGCTTCTGGGGCAGCCAGGACACCCGGGTGCGCGGCTGGCTGCCGGACGGCGAGGTGCTCGCCGTCACCTCCTTCCACGAGCCCTTCGGCCACTACACCTGGGCGCACGCCCTGCCCGCCGACGGCTCCCCCGGCCAGCGGATGCCCTGGGGCCCGGTCGGCGACGCCCAGATGAGCCGCGAACGGACCGTCCTGCTCACCGGCGCCGCCCCGCACGAACCGGCCGCCTGGAAGCGCTACCGGGGCGGCGCCGTCGGCCGGCTCTGGGCGGACGGCAAGCGGATCCTCCCCGACCACACCGGACACCTCGCCTCCCCCATGCCGGTCGGCGGACGGGTCGCCTTCCTCTCCGACCACGAGGGCATCGGCAACCTCTACTCCTGCCGTCCCGACGGCACCGACCTGCGCCGGCACACCGACCACGCCACCTACTACGCCCGCGAGGCCGCCACCGACGGCACCCGGATCGTCTACCAGCACGCCGGCGACCTCTGGCTCCTGGACGGCCTGGACGCCCCCGCCCCGCACCGGCTGGACGTCCCGCTCGGCGGCGCCCGGGCCGGCCGCCGCCCCTACCAGGTCGGCGCCGCGTCCCAGGTCAAGGACCTCGCCTGCGACCGGACCGGCCGGGCCGGGGTGATCACCGTGCGCGGCAGCCAGTACTGGCTCACCCACAAGGACGGCCCGGCCCGCGCGCTGGCCGACACCCCCGGGGTGCGGACCCGGCTGCCGGTCGTGCTCGGGCACACCGGCGAGGCGGCCTGGATCACCGATGCGGAGGGCGCCGACGCGATCGAGGTGATGCCGCTGCCCGGGCACGAGGCGACCCCGGGCTCCGGCGGCGGGGACCGGCACCGACACCGGGTGCTCGCCGCCGGCCGGCTCGGCCGGGTCCTGGAGCTCACCGTCTCCCCCGACGGCACCCGCCTCGCCGCCTCCTCCTCGGACGGGCGGCTGCTGCTGGTCGCCACCGACGACGGAGCCGTACGCGAACTGGCCTCCTCCGAGTACGGACCGGTCTCCAGCGCCCGGTTCTCCCCCGACTCGCGGTGGATCGCCTGGTCCCAGCCGGTCGCCGGGCGCTCGCTGCGCCGGATCAGGCTCACCCGCACCGCGGCGCCCGCCCCGATCACCGAGGTCACCGACGGCCGGTTCGAGGACGAGCAGCCGGTGTTCACCCGGGACGGCCGCTACCTGGCCTTCCTGTCCTGGCGCGGCTTCGACCCGGTCCACGACGTCCACACCGGCGACCTCTCCTTCCCGCTCGGCTGCCGCCCGTACCTCGTGCCGCTCACCGCCGACACGCCCTCGCCGTTCGCCGCGCAGGCCGAGGACGGCGCCCCGCGCGGGGACGGCGGCGGCGACGGCACCGTCCGGGTCGAACCCGAGGGCATCGGCGACCGGCTGCTGCAGTTCCCGGTGATCGCCTCCAAGTACTCGGCCACCGACGCGGTGCGCGGCGGCCTGGTCTGGCTGCGCTGGCCGATCTCCGGCACCCTCGGGCAGACCTTCGCCAGCCCGGAGGACACCTCGGGCCGCCCCTCACTGGAGCACTTCGACCTCGCCCGGGGCACCCGCAGCACGCTGGTGGACAAGCTCGACGGCTACGCGGTCTCCGGGGACGGCGGCTCCGTCGTCGTCTACTCGGCCGGGACGCTCCGGGTGATCCCGGTCTCCGCGCCCTCCGCCGGCACCGGCGTCGACCTGCGCCGGATCACCCACACCGTGCACCCGGACGCCGAGTGGCGTCAGGCCTACCACGAGGCCGCACGGATCGTCCGCGACCAGTTCTGGGACGAGCGGATGTCCGGCCTGGACTGGCCCGCCCTGGTCGCCCAGTACGAACCGCTGCTGGAACGCGTCTGCTCACCCGACGACTTCGCCGACCTGCTGCGCGAACTCCTCGGCGAACTGGGCACCTCGCACGCCTACGTCACCACCTCCCGGCGCGCCGAGGGGCCCTCGCTCGCCCAGCAGCCGCTCGGCCTGCTCGGCGCCAGCGCCCACCGCTCCCCCGAGGGGCGCTGGCTGGTCGGCCGGGTGCTGCCCGGCGAGTCCTCCGACCCGCGCGCCCGCGCCCCGCTGGCCGCCCAGGGCGTCCGGGAGGGCGACGAACTGCTGTCGATCGCGGGCCGGCCGGTGGACCCGGTGCGCGGACCGCTGCCGCTGCTCGCCGGTACCGGCGGCACCACCGTGGAACTGGCCCTGCGCACCGGCGAGGACGGCCCGGTTCGGCGGATCACGGTCACCCCGCTGACCGACGAACGGCCCGTCCGCTACCAGGACTGGGTGACCAGACGCCGCTCCCTCGTCCGGGAGTTCAGCGACGGACGGTGCGGCTACCTGCACATCCCGGACCTCGGCGGCTCCGGCTGGGCGCAGTTCAACCGGGACCTGCGGCGCGAACTGGACAAGCCCGCACTGGTCCTGGACGTCCGCGGGAACGCCGGCGGCAACGTCTCCGAACTGGTGCTGGAGAAGCTCACCCGGCACGTCCTGGCCTGGGACTTCACCCGGGACCGCCAGCCGGTCCGCTGGCCGCGGCACGCGCTGCGCGGCCCGCTGGTCGCCCTCGCGGACGAGGCGACCAGCTCGGACGGCGACGTCATCATCGCGGCGATCAAGTTGCTCGGGCTCGGCCCGGTGATCGGCAACCGCACGTGGGGCGGGGTGGTCGGGATGTCGGGGCGGCACACCCTCGGTGACGGCACCCAGATCTCGGTCCCGAAGAACGCCTCCTGGTTCGGCGGCGGCCTCGGCTGGTCGGTGGAGAACCGGGGCGTCGAACCGGACGTGCACGTGCTGCGCACCCCGGGCGACTGGGCCCGGGGGCGCCACCCCGAGCTGGTCACTGCCGTCCAGCTCGCCCTGGAGCTGCTGGAGGACGCGCCCGCCGCGGCACCCCCGCCGGAGTCCACGCCCCGGCCGGACCTGCGGCGCCCGCCGCTGCCACCGCGGGAGCGGTGACCGGCGGGATTGTGGGAGCAGTTGCCGGCAGGGGTGGCCGAACCGGTGACCGGCGTAGTGGTGACCGGCGGGGCCGGTGTCGGCCCCGCCGGTCGGGGCGGCCTCGGTCCCAGGCCTCAGCCCCAGACCGTCAGCCCCAGACCTCAGCCCCGGACCTCGGCCCCGGATCTCGGCCCCAGGGATCAGTCCCAGGGGTCGCCCTCGGCCGTCATGTTCTCGGCGGCGCGCCGGTCGGCCTCCTCCTGGGAGAGCCGCTCCTGGGCCATCCGCTCCTGCGCGTCCCTGCTCCGCTCGACGTCGTCGCCGAACGCGTCGACGGTCTCGTCGTGGGCGAGCGCGGCCCGCTGGGCGGCGTCCTCGCCGGTGGCCTCGTGGTGCGGCGGCCGGTGGAACAACCTGTCGAAGATGCCCATGACTCCTCCTCCGGAGGGGAATGTCGGAATACCGGGCTGCCCCCACTCTCACACCGTGACCGGGCCGACGCACCTCGGGCCCGGTTGAGCCCTTGGTCCCTGGTGGACGCGCCCAACGGCCGTAGCCGGGCGGTGCCCGGCGGGCGCAGGGTGGAGCCGTCGGCCGAACTGACGCCACCGTTGGAGCCCGCTGTGACCGTCGTCCATCCCGCAAACCCCGCCCGGCGCACTGCCGAGGACCCGCACGACGGACCGCGCCGACGGGTCGGCCCGCTGGCCGCGCTGGACGGGCGGCTGCCCGGCGCCCACGACCTGCTGCTGATGCAGTGCCCCAGTTCGCTGCGCCCGCTCGCGGGCGGCGAACTGCCGGACTGGGCGCGCGCCGTGCTGCGGGTGCACCCCTGGGTGACGGTCGGCCGGGCGCCGGCGGTGGTCGGCAGCCCGGCGGACCTGCCGCACCCGCAGCGCTGCACCCGGGACCCGGAGGCCGCGCCCGAACTGTGGTTCCCGGTGACCGTGCGAGGCCCGCGCCCCGGGCAGCGGCTGGACGCACTCGCGCCCTGGGCGGCGGTGGCCCGGACGCTGCGGCCCGAGCAGCTGGCCGAGCGGCGCCGGCGGCTGGCTCCCGAACGGCTCACCGGGATCCCGGCGCTGGCCCTGCTGCCGGAGGTCGGCCGGCTGGTGGCCGACCACCGGATGCCCTGGGGCCCGATCGGCGCGGTCGGCTACGAGCTGGGCAGCGGGGTGCCGGTGACCGGGCCGCTCAGCCCGCTGCGGCTGGTGCTGCGCTCGCCGCAGCCGGTCAGCCGACGCGACGCGCTGCAGTTGCGGCGGGCGCTCACCAAGCTGCCGGTGCCGGTGCAGGCCGCACTGGAGACCCGGCACGGGTCGGTGCAGCTGGCCGAGTACGCGGCGGGGGTGCACACCCTCACCCTGCTGACCCCGTACGGCCCCCGGGAGGTCCACGACCCCTGGTTCCCCCGGGGCCCGTTCGCCTGACGGCCCGCCCGCCGGCCCCCCGCGCGCAGTCCCGGAGAAGAACGACCCGCCGCCGATGTCGATCCGGCCGGGTCGGCTCCGACGTCCTCGCGTGCGGCGCCCCGCCGCACGCTGACGTGACGAGACCCGGCGAGGAAACCCGTGGACCAACTGCTCAGAGTGATGAACTTCAACGTCTCGGCCGACGGGATCGGCGCCGGTGAGCACCAGAGCCTGGAACGGCCGTTCGGCCTCGACGGCCCCGAGCGGCTGTTCGCGTGGGCCGGAGCCACCGCGAGCTGGCCGATGCGGACGGACCCCGGGGGCAGCCGGGGCCTCGACGACTACTTCACCCGGGACTTCGCCCGCAACATCGGTGCCGAGATCATGGGCCGCAACAAGTTCGGGCCGCAGCGCGGGCCCTGGCAGGACCACGAGTGGCGCGGCTGGTGGGGCGCGGAGCCCCCGTTCCGCACTCCGGTGTTCGTCATGACCCACCACGGGCGTCCGTCGATCACGCTCTCCGACACCACGTTCCACTTCGTCGACGGCGACCCGGCCGCCGTCCTCGAACGGGCGCGGGCAGCGGCGCAGGGCAGGGACGTCCGGCTCGGCGGCGGTGTCACCACGATCCGGCAGTTCCTCGACGCCGACCTCGTCGACACCCTGCACGTGGTGGTCTCCCCGGTGGAGCTCGGGTCCGGGCTGCGGCTCTGGAAGTCCCCCGACGAGTTGCTCGACCGGTTCCACCTGGAGGTCGTGCCCAGCCCGAGCGGCGTCACGCACCACCTGTTCTGGCGCAAGTGACGCGAGGGGCCCCACGACCCGCCGTCGGGTCGTGGGGCCTCGGTGCTCACGTGCCGGCGCCGGCCGTCAGCCGCTGACGCTGGGCGCGCCGGTCTCCAGGTGGCCGGTGAACCGCTGCGACCAGCTGCTGTCGGCGTCCACCGTGACGGTGAAGTCGTACCAGCCGTTGGTGTAGGCGACGGCGTTGAAGTAGTCGCTGACGCTGCCGCCGGCCGGGACCTGGTAGGTCCAGGGGCCGTCGGTCCGGTAGTTGTTCGGGGCGATGGTGAAGGTCATCGGGGTGCTGCCGTTGTTGGCCAGCTTGAACCAGAGGGCCAGCTTGCCGGTGCCGGCCTCCACCGCGTACGAGGCGGTGACGGCGGCGTTCTTGCCCGCCTTCGTCGCGTCGCCCTTGAAGCGGCGCAGGAAGCGGTTGGGGCCGACGACGGTGAGGTCGTACGGGCCGCCGCCGAAGCCGGTGCCGCAGTTGAAGAAGTCGCTGGTGCTGCCGCCCGGGTCGACGGTGTACTGCCAGGGGCCGCCGCTGCGGTAGGCGTTGGCGTACGCCGCGAAGTGTGTGGACTTGGAAGCGCCGTTGGCCATGGCGATCCAGACCTTCATCACCCCGCCCGAGCCGAACTCCAGGTGGTCCAGGTTGGCGTTCGGCTGGTACGGCAGGGCGCGGGCCGGGCGGGTGCCGGACTCCTGCAGCGGCAGCTGGTTGTTCACCGGGGCCGGGTTGGGCAGCGGGCCGCAGGCGGAAAGGCCGATGGTCTGCGAGGTGTCGGGCAGCGCCGGCAGGCCGTACACCGGGTTGGCGAAGTCGAACACGCTGGTGAGGTCGCCGCAGACGCGCCGGCGCCAGTCGCTGATGTTCGGGCTGGTGGCGGGCCTGCCGAGGGCGGCCGTCCAGACCTCCAGGAAGCGCAGCACCGAGGTGTGGTCGAAGGTCTCGGAGTTGACCCAGCCGCCGCGGGTCCAGGGCGAGACCGTGATCATCGGGACGCGGAAGCCGAGGCCGATGTTGGTGCCGTTGTAGAACTCGCCCGGAGTGCCGGCCGGGGCGACCGGCGGCGGCACGTGGTCGAAGAAGCCGTCGTTCTCGTCGTAGTTGATGAACAGGACGGACGAGTCGTAGACGTTCGGGTCCGCGTTGAGCGCGTCGATCACCATGTGGACGAAGTGCGCGCCGTCGGCCGGGGTGGCGTACGGGTGCTCGGAGGAGGCCTGGTCGGGGACGATCCAGGAGACCTGCGGGAGGGTGCCGGCCAGCACGTCGGCCTTGATCGCGGCGGCGATGTCGTCCGGGGTCCTCCCGGTGACCTTGGGCACCGAGCCCATGCCCTTGACGGCCAGCGGGCTGCCCGCCGCGGCGCCGGAGAACTGGTTGAAGTAGGCGAGGGCGTTGTCGCCGTAGTTGTCGGCGGCGTTCTGGTAGACCTTCCAGCTGACCCCGGCGTTCTCCAGGGCCTCGGCGAAGGTCTGCCAGCGCAGGCCCTTCTCGTCGCCGCCGTCGTAGGCCGGGCCGCCGGCGGCGCCGGACGGGTCGATCTGACCGGACCAGTGGTAGGTGCGGTTGGGGCCGGTCGCGCTCAGCACCGAGCAGTGGTAGGCGTCGCAGATGGTCCAGTTCTCGGCCAGCGCGTAGTGGAACGGGATGTCCTGGCGGGTGAGGAAGCCGAGCGTGCGCACGTTGCCCTTGGCCGAGACCCAGTTGTCCATCTTGCCGCTGTTCCACGCGCTGTGCTGGTCGCCCCAGCCGTGGCTGAGGTCGCCGTTGCACTGGGCGAGGCGCTCCGGGTCGGCGCCGCCGGCCGGCTTGGTCTGGCTGAACTGCCACGGGTACTGGCGGCTGAACAGGCCGTTGGGCTGGTTGAAGACGCTGTAGCCGCCGGCGATCTGGATCGCGCTGCGGTCGGCGAAGCCGCGCACTCCGCGCAGCATGCCGAAGTAGTGGTCGAAGCTGCGGTTCTCCTGCATGAGGATCACCACGTGCTGCACGTCGTTGATGGTGCCGGTCTGCCGGAGCGTGGTGGTGGAGGCCACCGCGGGAGCGCCCGGGGCGGCGCCCGCGGCACCGGTGCCGGCCACCGCGAGACCGGCCGCGGCCGCCCCGGACAGCGTGACGAACTTCCTACGACTCAGCTCGGCCATCAGCCCGGCCCGTCCCTTCGCTGGCGATGTTGTGTACACAAGTCGGGGCTCACTCGATCGCGGAGAAGTCTCCACCGGTGCGGGGCGGGCCACCAGATGCGCGCAGCAGGTTTGGCGGACTGTTCGTCCTGCGGTCACCGAGCGACGTCGGGCTGAACGCGGGACGGAAACGCCGGGGAGGGACGGAGGGGGATCCGGTCAGCGGTCCTCGACCTCGATCCCCAGTGCCTGGGCGAACTGCGGCGCCAGCTCCAGCAGCTGGGGGGAGCTGATGACCGCGCCGCGCAGCCCCTGGTGACCGTCGGCCAGCCCCAGCCGGACGGCGCCGCGCAGGTCCGTCCTGCTCAGCGTCGCACCGCGCAGCCGGACCTCCTCCAGTGTCGAGCCGGGGAAGGACACCCCGGTCAGCTTGGCCTCGCCGAAGTCCACGTCGCGCAGCAGGCAGTCCTCGAAGACGACGTCCCGCAGCACGGCCGACCGCAGGTTGACCGCCTCCAGCTTGCAGCCGCGGAACACAACCCGGCGCAGCGCCGAGCCGTACCCGGCGACCCCGGCCAGCACGCCGCCGACGAAGGCGCTGTCCTGCCACTCGGAGTCGCTGAGGTCGCAGGCCACCCAGCGGCCGGCCTGCACCCAGACCTCGTTGAACCGGGCCTGGCGCAGCTTGACCCCGCTGAGCGCGACACCGGTGAAGGCGCACTCCAGGAAGGCCGCCCCGGCGCCCGACTCGTCCGTGTGCTCGCCACCGTCGAAGTGGACGGTGTCGTACCGCTCGTCGCTGCGCAGCGGCCCGGTGTGCGGGCGCAGCAGTTCGGCGTACGGCAGGTCGTCGAGCCGGTCGGGGGCGGAACGGGGCATGGGGCACCTCGCGGTCGGGGCGGTCGGGTCTCGCCCGCATGCTCGCACGCGGCACCGACAACGCCCCGCACCGACGACGCCCGCACCGGCGACACGTCGCAGCGACGTCGTCCGCGCCGAGCGGGACCGGGACCGGCGCAGCCCCGGGCCGGCCGCGGGTGGCGGC
>NZ_JBHWCL010000193.1:0-16765 GCF_042735125.1 Kitasatospora sp. NPDC059599
GCCTCACAGCGCCGATGGTACTGCAGGGGGGACCCTGTGGGAGAGTAGGACGCCGCCGAACAACCTTTGTGAAGAACCCCCATCCGGATTCCGGACGGGGGTTCTTCGCGTTTCCGGGGCACCTGTTTCCGGGGCGAACGCCGGCGCCGACGGGGCAGGAGTTGGCCGAACGCTCACGCGGCGTTCGCGTGCGGTCCGTGTACGGCCTTGCCTGCGGCCCCTAGGTTCGATTCCTCTCCCCGGAACCACGCACGCACCCGTGCACCCCCGACGGAAGGACAACACGTGGCCTCCATCGACCGGCGCCGATTCCTCCAGCTGGGCGGCGCGTCCGCCGCCGCCGCGGGCCTCGCGGCGTTCCCGCCCGCGGTCGGCAAGGCCCTGGCGCTGCCTGCGGTCGGCAGGACCCGTTCGATCGAGGACGTCGAACACGTCGTCGTCCTGATGCAGGAGAACCGTTCCTTCGACCACTACTTCGGCACCCTGCGCGGTGTGCGCGGGTTCGCCGACCCGCGTCCCACGCTGCTGCCGAACGGCCGGCCGAACTGGTACCAGCCCGCCGCATCGGTGCGGACCGGCCGGTACCACGACCGCGGCCTGCCGGCCTCCGAGCAGGAGGTGCTGCCCTGGTACATCGACCCCGGGAACACCACCGAGTACCAGGCCGGTACGGACCACGGGTGGAGCAGTGGCCACCTCGCCTGGAACGAGGGGCGCCACGACCAGTGGGTGAACCAGAAGCAGGACGTCATGACGATGGGTCACCTCAAGCGCCAGGACCTGCGGTACCACTTCGCCCTGGCCGACGCCTTCACCGTCTGCGACGCGTACTTCTGCTCGGTGCACGCCGACACCGCTCCCAACCGCATCCACCTGTGGACCGGCACCAGCGACCCGCGCAACGCGTACGGCCGTAAGCCGAACGGCCCGGGGTTGTGGGAGCGCAACGACACCAACGGCTACACCTGGACGACGTACCCCGAGCGGCTGGAGGCGGCCGGCGTCAGCTGGAAGCTGTACCAGGGCGGTTCCGGTGAGCCGGGCACCCCGACGGACAACTACACCGACAACTCGCTGATGTTCTTCGAGCGGTACCAGGTGGCCGAGGGCGCGTCGGGCCCGCTGGTGGACAAGGGCGCCACCGACCACACGCTGAAGGAGTTCCGGGCCGACGTCGAGCAGGGGCGGCTGCCGCAGGTCTCCTGGATCGTCCCGCCGTACAAGTACAGCGAGCACCCCTCCGCCACGCCGACGGACGGCGCGTACTACATCAACCTCGTGCTGGACGCGCTGACGTCGAACCCCGAGGTGTGGGGCCGGACCGTCTTCCTCGTCAACTACGACGAGAACGACGGCCTGTTCGACCACGTCGTCCCGCCGATGCCGCCAGTGGTGAGCCGCCCGGGCGGTCAGGGCATGGTCTCCGCCGACCTGGCGGCGAGCCTCGGCGACGAGCTGCTCGACCTCGCGAAGTACCCGGGGGAGATGAGCCCGCTGGTGCCCGGCTCGGACCCGGGCGGCCTGCAGCCGATCGGCCTCGGCCCGCGCGTGCCGTTGCTGGTCATCTCCCCGTGGTCGCGGGGTGGTTGGGTGTGCTCGGAGACCTTCGACCACACCTCGGTGCTGCGGTTCCTGGAGGCCCGCTTCGGCATCGAGGAGCCGAACATCAGCGCGTGGCGCCGGTCGGTCTGCGGTGACCTCACCTCGGCGCTGGACTTCTCCGGCGCGGACGGGCGGCGGGTCGCGGTGCCGGTGCCCGCGCCGATCGCCTCGCAGGGCAAGGCCTACCAGGTGCCGCTGCCGCAGCGGATGCCGGTCCAGGAGCCGGGCACCCGGCCGGCCCGCGCGCTTCCGTACGACCTGAGGGTCAACGAGGAGGAGACGGACACCCCGGGGCAGTTCCGGCTCGAACTGGAGAACCGGGGCTCGGCGGGCGCGTGGCTCTACGTCTACGACCGGACGGCACCGACGGTCGCCCCGAGGCGGTACACGGTCTCGGCCGGCGACACCTTCGCGGACTTCTGGCCGGTGTCCGGCACCGGCGGCTACCACCTCGTCGGCCACGGCCCGAACGGCTCGGTGCAGGAGTTCGAGGGTGCGCTCCCCGGCGGGTTGGTCGGACGTGTCGACCCGTCGAGGAACCAGGTCCGCGTCACGGTCTCCAACGACGGGCCGGTCGCCCGGACGGTGACCGCCGAGAACGCCTACGCGAAGGGCTCGCGGCAGAGCCGCACCCTCCGCCCCGGCGCCACGGCCCGGTTCACCTTCGACGTGCGCGGCGACAGCCGCTGGTACGACGTCACCGTCGCGGCCACCGGCGGGCCGGCGTTCCGCCGCCGTTGGGCCGGTCACCTGGAGAACGGCCGCCCGGGCACCAGCGACCCCGGTCCGCGCTGACCGGTCCGTGCTGACCGGTCCGTGCTGACCGGTCCGCGCATACCCGGGTGCTCTCCCGGGGCTCGGTCGGCCTGGTCGACCTGGCTGCCGACACGTGCCGGAGGGCTCCGGCGGCTCGGCAGCTCCACCGGCTCGGCTGGTGGCGGTGGTGCCGGCGTCGCGACCTGATGGTGCGTCAGATGCGACGCAGGGCGCCCTCGGCGCGCAGGTCGGCGAGCGTCGGGTAGCCGTCGACGGCCATGATCAGGTCCGCCTCGGCGAGCAGCGAGCGCAGCACGTGCACGATGCCGTCGGTGCCCTCCAGTGCGAGGCCGTAGACGTACGGGCGGCCGACGCCGACGGCGGTGGCGCCGAGGGCGAGGGCCTTGACGACGTCGGCGCCGGAGCGGACGCCGGAGTCGAAGAGGACGGGCAGGCCGGCGGCGGCCTCGACGACGGCGGGCAGCGCGTCGAGGGCGGGCAGACCGCCGTTCGCCTGGCGGCCGCCGTGGTTGGAGCAGTAGATGCCGTCGATGCCGCCGTCCCTGGCGCGGCGGACGTCCTCGGGATGGCAGAGGCCCTTGAGGAGGATCGGCAGGTCGGTGAGCGAGCGCAGCCAGGGCAGGTCGTTCCAGGTCAGCGGGTTGCCGAAGATGCCGATCCACTCCAGGACGGCGGCCTGCGGGTCCTCCTCGGGGGCCTTGGCGAGGCGGGCGCGGAAGACCGGGTCGGAGGTGTAGTTGGCCAGGCAGTGGCCGCGCAGCTGGGGGAAGTTGGAGGCGGCGAGGTCGCGCGGGCGCCAGCCGGTGATCCAGGTGTCCAGGGTGACGACGATGCCCTTGTAGCCGGCGGCCTCCGCCCGGTGGACCAGGCTCTCGGCGAGCGCCCGGTCGGTGGGGGTGTAGAGCTGGAAGAAACCGGGGGTGTCGCCGGACTCGGCGGCCACCTGCTCCAGCGGGTCGACGGTGAGGGTGGAGGCGATCATCGGGACGCCGGTGCGGGCGGCGGCCCGGGCGGTGGCGAGGTCCCCGTGGCCGTCCTGTGCACAGAGGCCGATCACCCCGACGGGGGCCATGAACAGCGGGGACGGCAGCCGCATCCCGAACAGGTCCACGGACAGGTCCCGTTCCTTCGCACCGACCATCATCCGCGGTACCAGGCCCCAGCGGTCGAAGGCGGCGACGTTTGCCCGCTGGGTGGACTCGTCGCCCGCCCCGCCCGCGACGTAGGACAGCACGGACGGCGCCAGGGCCGACTGTGCCCGGGCCTCCAGCTCGGCGAAGGTCATCGGCATCGTCGGCAGCACACCGCCGAGCCCGTTCAGGTAGATCTCGTTCTGGTAGTCGCCGAACCGCGTGCCGAACTCGGGGGCCATCCCGGTCGCCGTCCTTCCGCCGTCACCCGCCCGGAGAGCGCCCCGGGCCCGCCCGGGAACGTCCCGGCCGGTGGCGCCGTCCGTCGGCCCGGTCGGGCGGGTGGACGGCGCTCCGGCATTCTCGTCACGGCGAGCGCCCCTGACCAGGGTGCGGTGGTGCCGGGTCAGCGCTTCGCCCCGGCCTCCGGACCTGCCGCCGTTCCGGTCGCCTGCTGGGTGGCTGCCCCGGTCACCGGCCCGTCCGCCGTCCCGGTCACCGGTTCGGGCCGGACCCGGTGGCCGTACCGCCACGCGGTGGCGGCGGCGAGGAGGACGACGGCGCCCCCGAGCACCATGACGGCGGCGGGCGAGGAGCGGTCCACGACGAGGCCGCCGGTCAGGGCGCCGATCGACATCGTGGCCTGGAAGGAGGAGGTGAACACCACGCCGGCCGCCTCCGGGGCGTGCGGGGCCGCGGTGCGGAACCAGGTCAGCGAGCACACCGGCACGGCGCCGTACGCCACGCCCCACAGCGTCAGCAGGACGGCGGCGCCCGGACCGCCGGTGCCCAGCAGCGGCAGCAGCAGGGTCGCGGCGGCGAGCAGCAGGGCGGCCGTGCCGAAGACCGGGTGCAGGGCCCGGGCCGCACGGCCGCCGGCGAGGACGTTGCCGAGCAGTCCGGCGGCGCCGTACACGAGTAGCAGGGCGGTGGCCTGGCCGGGGCCGAGGTGGGTGGTGGCCGCGAGGAACGGGGTGACGTGGGTGTAGCTGCCGAAGTGCGCCAGGACGATCAGGAAGGTCACGGCGAGGCCGGTGCGGGTGCCCCGTCGGGCGAGCAGCCCGCGCTGCACGCCCGGGCCGGTGCTGGTCAGCGGGGGCAGCGGTGGCAGTGACACCAGGAGGGCGGCCAGGGTCAGCAGGGTCAGCGCCGCCATCACGAGGAAGGCCGCCCGCCAGCCGGCGAGCGAACCGAGGAACACGCCTGCCGGTACGCCGAGGACCGAGCCGAGCGGGACGGCCGAGAAGAGCACGGTGTCGGCCCGGCCCTGCCGGTGCTCCGGGACGAGCCGGGGGGCGAGCCCCGAGCCGGTCGACCAGAAGGCCCCGACGACCAGGCCGAGGGCGACCCGGGCGGTCAGCACGGCCCAGTTGGCGGGGGCGAGCGCGTTGAGCAGGTCTGCCAGGGCCGGCAGCAGCTGCAGGGCGCAGAGCATGGTCCGCCGGTCGGCGTGCCTGGTCGCGACGTCACCACCGGTGCGGCGACCGCGGCGACGATGCCCGGCAGGGTCATCATCAGCCCGGCGGTGCCGTCGGAGATCCGGAAGTCGCGCCGATCGGGGTGAGCAGGCCGATCGGCAGGATCTCGGTGGTGACGATGGAGAACACGCCCGTGGTGACGGCCGGTCCGGCGAGCCGACCGCCCCGCCGCGACCGGGGGTCCGGGCGGGGCTGGGCGGTGTCGGCGGTACGCGGAGCCGGGTGGAGGGCGGTGTCGGCCATGCCGGAGGTCCTGTCCGTCAGTGGTGGGTGTGTCACGAATCCCACCAAACGGCCAGGGGACCGGGCTGGCGCGAATCCGACCTCGACATCCGGGTCGGCGCGTCGACCTTCGGGTGGCGTCCCGACCTCCGGGTCGGCGCCTCGCGTCCGGGCGGGTGCGTCAACGTCCGGGCGGGCCGGGCTACTTCTCGGCGAACAGCAGGTCCTCGACGGGCCGGGTCATCCGCACCGTGCTGCCGTCGGTGACCTCGACCACGTGCTGCAGTCCGACGGTGGGCGGCTTGGGGCGCTCGGGGAGGGTGAACTCGTCGGTGCCGCCGGCCAGGAAGGCGGGCAGGCAGCCCAGGCCCGGGCCGAAGAGCCGGACGTAGTCGACGAGGCGGCGGAACAGCTTCGGCAGCATCACGAGGTCCTCGGTGATCGATTCGAGGTTCTCGATCTTCGCGCCGGTGGTGGTGACGTCGTGCAGCCAGACGCTGCCCGGGGCCCTGGCCGTCCGGGCCTGCTGCGCGGTGGCGGTCAGGTCGGCCCGGAGGGCGTCGGGCAGGCCCTGGTAGAAGGTGGGGTAGACCAGGCCGAGCGAGAGCAGGTGGTGGTTGACGGTCTGGTGCAGCAGGTCGGGGGTGACGTCCAGCCGGAAGCCGCTGCGCGCGGGCTTCGGGGGGTCGCCGACGTTCGGCGGTGCGCCGCGGCCGACC
This sequence comes from Kitasatospora sp. NPDC059599, assembly GCF_042735125.1. Lineage (NCBI taxonomy): Bacteria > Bacillati > Actinomycetota > Actinomycetes > Kitasatosporales > Streptomycetaceae > Kitasatospora > Kitasatospora sp. NPDC059599. Next base: position 5,929 of record NZ_JBHWCL010000193.1, read on the forward strand.
AGTGCCACGCAGCGGTGGAAGACGTCGGCGCCGCCGGTGAGGATGTAGCCGGGGACGGCCGCCGGGGTCGAGGCGGTGACCTTCTCCTGGTCGTCCTGGACGACCTCGGTGAAGCCCAGCCACGTCAGCAGTTCGTCACGGGCGGCGTGCGCACCGAGCCCCAGTGGCTGGTGCGCGAAGTCCGGGCCGACGCCCTTGTAGTGGGTTTCGAGGGCGTCGATCGCGTCCAGCCGCAGCGAGGCGCCGCCGTGCTCGTCGCGGTCGACCCGGTTGCGGCCGGGGACGTCGCACCAGTAGCCCGGGTCCTGTGGAAGGAAGTGGACGGTGTCGCCGTCGGGGCGGTCGTGGAGGACCTGGTAGGAGCCGGTGATGAGCATCATGGACATGTCTGCCTCCCGGATCTGACGGGCCGCCACCACGGCGGCGCCGGGCCGAGAGCTCTGTCCGTATGCGAAGTGTCGGGTTCGGCGAGAGCCTCGGGCGGCGGATCCGGCGACGGGCCGTCCGCGTCGTCCTTCCTTCCACCATGCGCCCGTCCGGTGGCGATGTCACTCCGGACGGGCATGGTCACGCACGGTGAGGGGGCGGGCCCTCGCGGGGCTTCCGCGTGGGGCTCTCGTCCGGAGTGTCGCCGGGTGTTGCCGGGTGTCGCCGGGCGTCGCGGGGGTGCGGAGCGAGGGGAGTGGCGTCGTCGGGAAGGTCGGGATGACGGGTTTCGGACAAGGTCGCCCCTCGGGGTCGATTTCCTGGAACCTCCACCGAACTTTCACTCCGTCTCCCCGTAGGGTGACTCTCGATCCGCCGCCGGGCGCTCCGGCGTGCGGGACGTCCCCTCACCCCCGATCCGTCTGGAGTGGTTCGACAATGAATGTCCGTCAGCTGTGGAAGCGAGCGGCGGCCGCGGTCGCCGGCCGCGGGATCGGAGCGGCCGCGTCGGCGTTCGCGCTGGTCGCGGCCGTCGTCCTGGGCGGCACGGTCTCCGGCATGTCCTCGGCGGAGGCCAAGCCCGCGTGGCCGTCCGGCCGGTGGGCCTGCTCCGGGCAGCCCGTCGACGCCGGGAACGTCATCACGGACCACGATCCGGCCGGCTGCGGCGGCTTCGGCTCCTGGTACCAGCAGCCGGTGAAGGACGGCATCTGGACCTGCTCCGGCTCCCCGGTGGTCGCCGGCTACGTGATCACGGACCACCAGACCTCCGGCTGTCGGGGCATCGGCTCGTGGCGCCACAGCCTGGTCAAGGACGGCATATGGACCTGTTCCGGCTCTCCGGTCGTGCCCGGGTACGTCATCACCAACCACCTGCGGGCCGGCTGCGGCGGCATCGGCTCCTGGCAGCACGGCCTCCCGCATGACGGGATCTGGACCTGCTCCGGCTCCCCGGTGGTGGCGGGCTACGTGATCACCGGTCACCTGCAGGCCGGCTGCGACGGCGCCGGTGCCTGGTACCACAACATCGCCCGGGTGGGCCTGTGGACCTGCCCCGGCTCGCCGGTCCCGCCCGGGTTCCGCGCCACCACCTACTCGGCGGGCGGCTGCAACGGCCTCGGTGCCTGGGCCCTCGCCCGCGCCTGACGGTCCGTCAGCTCGACGGCTCGACGGCTCGACGGGCCGTCGGGCCGTCGAGCCACGGCTCGGCTGTCCTACGGCTCGACCGCCTCGACGGTTCGAGTCCTCGTCCCCGCGCCCCTCGTCCCCGCGTCCGGATCCGGGCGCGGGGACCGGTCGTTCGGGAGGACGGACGCCCGTGGTGCCCGTCAGGGCAGGGCGTCGTAGGACCAGTGCGGGTCACGGCCGGTGAGGGCCAGCAGCCGGTCCTGCGTGTCGGCGCCCGGAGCGCTGACGAGCGGCGGGTCGAACATGCCGGTGCCGCTCAGGTTGCGGTAGCCCTGGAACTCGGCGAGCGCGTACCCGGCGGCGCCGGGCGGCATCCGGCCGCTCTCGCCCAGGGCCCGTGCCAGGTCCCAGCCGTGCACGACGGTCTCGGCGGTCAGCTCGCGGGCGTATCCGCCCGCGTCGCGCGTCCCGTACGACAGGTGCACCAGTTGGTCGGGCACGCCCGGCTGGTGCAGCGCGCGCACCGCGGTGTCGGCGGCCATCGCCCACACCCCGACGGGGTTGCGGCCCAGCACGTCGCCGCCGAACCGGTGGCCGATCGCCTCCGGGGTGTAGCCGGCCACCGCCTGGCACACCCAGAGGTGCTGCGCGGCAAGGTGGTTCATCAGTGTGCGGACGTCCCAGTCCCGGCACGGTGTGCACGCCGTCCAGCCGTCGTCGGGAACGGCCCGCACCAGGCGGGTCACCTCCGCCACGGCGGCGACGTAGCGTTCACGGACCTCGACATGGAACCCGGGTGGGTGCGGACATTCCATCGGAGGGCCTCCCTCCTGCCCTGCTCACTCTCAGTAAACCGCCACTGGGAGTGACATGCCAGGCGTACGGGGGGCCTGCTGCGGTGTGTGGCCGCGCGGCCCCTGCGCGTCAGCGGCGCGCCCCTTCCTCCAGGACGGCCCGCGCCGCGTTGTGACCGGGGATGCCGCTGACGCCGCCGCCCCGGACGGCTCCCGCGCCGCACAGCAGGACGCCCGGCCGGTCGGTGGCCACGCCCCAGCGGGCGGCGGCGCCGGCACCCGCATCCCTGGCACCGGCATCCCAGGCGCCGGCACCGGTGTGCCCGACAGCGTCGTCTCCGGGGCCGTCGTCGTCCACGAACGGGAAGGCGAGGTCGCGGTGGAAGATGTGGCCGCCCGGCAGGCCGATCTCCCGCTCCAGCTCCACCGGCGTCCTGGCTTCGAGGCAGGGCCGCCCGTCGGCGTCCGTGGCCAGGCAGCCGGCGATCGGCTCGGCCAGTACCGCGTCCAGCTGCGCCAGACTCGCGGCCAGCGCACGGTCCTTGGCCGCCGGGTCGCCGAACAGCCGGGCGGGCATGTGCAGGCCGAAGAGGGTGAGCGTCTGGAGCCCCTCACGAACGGCCTCGGGGCCGAGGATCGACGGGTCGGTGAGGGTGTGGCAGTAGATCTCGGAGGGCGGCGCCGAGGGCATCCGGCCGTCCCGTGCCTCGGCGTGGGCGGTCGCCAACTGCCGGTAGCCCTCGGCGATGTGGAAGGTCCCCGCGAACGCCTCGCGCGGGTCCGCGGCGCTGTCCCGCAGTCGCGGTAGCCGGCGCAGCACCATGTTGACCTTCAGCTGGGCGCCCTCCGGTACGGGCCCCGGGGCGTCGCCCAGCAGCCGGGCCAGTACCGCGGGTGCGGCGTTCACCAGCACCCGGTGCGCCGCCACCGTGCCCTCGCCGCCCCGCGCCAGGTCCCGGTACGACACCTCGGCGTCCGCGCCGCCGCCACCGCGGGCCGTCCCGCCTGCGGGGGTGCGGTCGGCGGCGATGGCGGTGACCTCGTGGCCGGTCCGGATCTCCGCGCCGGCCGCCAGGGCCGCCCCGGCCAGCGCGTCCGTCACCGCGCCCATCCCGCCGACCGGCACGTCCCAGTCGCCCGTGCCGTTGCCGATCACGTGGTAGAGGAAGCAGCGATTCTGCCGGAGCGAGGGGTCGTGGGCGTGGGTGAAGGTGCCGATCAGCGCGTCCGTCAGGACCACCCCGCGCACCAGGTCGTCCGCGAAGCTCCGCTCGATCACCGCGCCCAGCGGCTCCTCGAACAGCGACGCCCAGGCCGCGTCGTCCCCGATCCGCCGGCGCAGCTCCGTCCGGGAGGGCAGCGGCTCGGTGAGCGTCGGGAACACCCGCTCGGCGACCCGTGCGGTCGTCCCGTAGAAGCGCTGCCACGCCTGCCACTCCCGGTCGCCGCCGGTCAGCGCCCGGAACGACTCCCGGGTCCGGCCGGGATCGCCCGCGTCCACCAGCAGGCCGGTCGGCTTCCCGTCCCGCTCGGCGGGCGTGTACGAGGCGATCCGCCGCCGCCGCAGCTCCAACCGCAGGCCGAGCTCCCGGACGATCTTCCGCGGCAGCAGGCTCACCAGGTACGAGTAGCGCGACAGCCGCGCGTCCACCCCCGGGAACGCCTGTGCGGACACCGCCGCCCCGCCGACCCGGGCGAGCCGCTCCAGCACCAGCACCCGCTGCCCGGCGCGTGCCAGGTACGCGGCCGCCACCAGCCCGTTGTGCCCGCCGCCGACGATCACGACGTCGTACCGCGAGGACGCGTTCGTGTTCATCCGGCCACGCTACGCCACAACCGGGGAGCGCGGAACAGTCGTGCGGCGAGGGGCCCTTCGGAGGCGGCGGGTCGGCGGAGGGCGCGGGTGACGGGGCTTGCGGAGGGTGCGGCCGGGCATGCGGGTGGCGGGGCTTGCGGACGGTGCGGGCGGCTACCGGTCGGCGAGGGTGCGGAGGTACGTGAGGACGGCGAGGACGCGGCGGTGGCCGGTGTCCGGGGTGGGCATGCCCAGCTTGGTGAAGATGCCGCCGATGTGCTTGTTCACGGAGCTCTCGGCGATGAACAGCAGCCGGGCGATGGCGGGGTTGTTGTGTCCCTCGGCCATCAGGGCGAGCACCTCGCGTTCGCGCGGGGTGAGGGCGGCGAGGGGGTCCCGGGCGGTGTGGTGGGCCATGAGGTGGGTGATGACCTCGGGGTCCATGGCGGTGCCGCCGTCGGCGACCCGCCGCAGGGCCTGGAGGAACTCCTCGGCGCGGCCCACGCGGTCCTTGAGGAGGTAGCCGACGCCGGTCGCGCTGCGGGCGAGCAGTTCGGTGGCGTAGGCGTGTTCGACGTACTGGGAGAGGATCAGGACGGGGAGCCCGGGCAGCCGGCGGCGGGCCTCGACGGCGGCGCGCAGGCCCTCGTCGCGGAAGCCGGGCGGCATCCGGACGTCGACCACGGCGATGTCGGGACGGTGGTCGAGCAGGGCGGGCAGCACGTCGTCGCCATGGCCGACGGCCGCACACACCTCGTGGCCCTCGCTGGTCAGCAGCAGGACCAGGCCCTCGCGCAGCAGGGCGTTGTCCTCGGCGATCAGGATGCGCATGGGATGTCCACTTCCAGTACGGTCGGGCCCCCGGGCGGGCTGGACAGGGCGGTGGTTCCGTCGAAGGCGGCGACCCGGCGCCGCAGGCCCGGGAGGCCACTCCCGGCGCCTTCGGCCGCGCCGCCCCTGCCGTCGTCCTCGACCCGGACGGCGATCGCACCGGCGGTGATCCGCAGCCGGACCAGCGCGGTGCGGGCGCCGCTGTGCCGGGCGACGTTGGTGAGCGCCTCGGCGACCACGAAGTAGGCTGCGGCCTCGGCGGCGGCCGGTGCGCGGGGCGGCGGGTCGGCGCTCCCGTCGAGGTCGGTCCGGGTGGGGACGGCGCAGTGGGCGGCGAGTGAGCGAACGGCCTCGGTCAGCCCGCGGTCGGCGAGCACCGGCGGGTGGATGCCCCGCACCAGGGCGCGCAGGGACCCCAGGGCCTGTTCCGCGACGCGTTGGGTGGAGTCCACCAACTCCTCGACCTGGTCCGGGCGGTGGGCGAGGGCCCGGCGGATCATGCCGAGCCGCAGCGAGACGGCCACCAGGTCGGCCTGGGCGCCGTCGTGCAGGTCCCGCTCGATGCGGCGCAGTTCGGCGGCGTGCGCGTCCAGCGCCCCGGACCGGCTCAGCGTCAACTCCCGGACGCGCTCCGCGAGCGACTCGCGGCGGCGGGCCACCAGCAGCCGGCGGGACGCCCGTGCGTGCAGGTCGGCCAGCGGCGGCAGGGCGGCCAGCGCGACCAGCGCGTAGCCGACCCCACCGACCGCCGCCGCGGCCGCCACCGGCCAGGAGTCCACGTCCAGCAGGATGATGGCGTCCCGCTCGCGCGGCAGCAGCCGCCACCACACCGGTGCCGTCAGCCAGTTGAGGGCATGGCTGCAGAGGGTGAGGGCGGCGGCGCACAGGGCCGTGCCGGCGGTGCCGTGGACGAACAGCCAGAGCAGGTCCTTGCGGACGGCCGGGTCGCGCGGGGACGGCCGCCGGTCACGGTACGGCGAGCGGACCTCGGCCCCGAGCCGGCGGCCCACCAGGCGGCGGTGGAACTCGGCGTAGCGGCGCAGCAGTTGCAGGGCGCGGGGGAGGAGCAGGAAGCCGACGCCGACCGGGCAGAGGGCCAGGACGACGGTCAGGAGGACGACGGCGACCAGGGCGCCCAGTCCGGTGCCGAGGCAGCGGAGCGCGTACCAGGCGGCGGAGGGGGAGCGGCGGGCCGTCGACCGGGCGGTGGCTGCGGCCGCTGCGGTGATTCCGGCTGCCCGCACGATCGTTGAGTGCCTCCGCGTCGACTGTTCGATCACCCTAGCACCGGCCGGTGGACGCTCCGGGGGTCGGTCCGGCGGGCCGGGCGGGCCTGTCGGGTGGTTCGGTCGGGCGGCCGGGTTCGGCGGCCTGGTGTGGTGGACGGGTTCGGAGGCCTGGTGCGGTGGACGGGTTCGAAGGCTGGTTCGGGGGCTGGTGCGGTGGCCCGCTCGTGCGGAGGGGAGCCCCTCCGCCGGACGGCCGGCAACCCCACAATGGGGTGGGCGGATCTGACGGTAGGGGGGACCGGGTGGAGTGGCTGCTGGGGGATCGGCGGAGCCCTGTTGCTCGGGGTGGTGACCAATCTGGTGTACGACTTCGCCAAGTACGGCGGCTCGCGCGTCGGTTCACGGGTACCGGCGCCGCGGGTCCGGCGGGCGACCCTGTCGGAGGCGGCTCGGACGCACGACGTCCGGGCGGACGGGCTGGCGCCGCTGATCACCTGGTCGGCGGCCCGGCCGCTGACCCCCGGCACGCTGGTCACGTCGTACGACGGGCGGGTGGGCCGCCCGCACGTGCTGGACGGGGTCGGGTGGGCCGAGGAGGTGGCGCGCCAGCGGGCCGCCGGGGCGGCGGGCCGGACGGCGTACGTCTCACGCCTGACGGTCGATCACGGCGAGCACGGCGCGGCCCGGGTGCGCGAGGTGACCATCGCCGAGAGCGACTGCGCGGACGTGGCTGGGCTGGAGCGAGCCGGCCTCCTGCTACACGTTGGTCGCCACCGTCCGGGCCCGGCTCGACGCGGCGGAGATCGACCGCCGCCGCGAGGCCTGCCACAGCACCTTCGAGCACGACATGGCGGTCTGGGTGCCGTTCACCCGGCGCTCGGTGTCCGGGCTGGTCGAGGGCGGCGTGTGCCCCGACGGCTCGCGGCGCTGGTCGTACCTCGCACCGCTGGTGGCGTGGGAGGCCTGGCGGGCGGCGCAGCAGGAGCGGGGGTGGAGCGCGCAGGCGTGACGGGCGGCGTCCCGGCCCGACGTTCCGTCAGGGGCGTTGCACGGTGCGTCCGCGGAGGCTCCGCGGGGCGTCGCACTAGCCTGCAGGTCCGGCCGGGACCGGCCAGGGCCGACCGGGACCGGCCAGGTCCGGCCGGGACCGGCCAGGGCTGACCGGGACCGGCCAGGGCCGACCGGGACCGACCGGGACCGACCGGGACGGCACCGGGGCTGGTGCCACGCTCACGGCGTTCTCCCGGACCGGGTGGTGCACTGGTGGCAGTAGAGGACCTCGACCGGCCCACCGGAGCGGGCCCGTGCCACGGCCCGCGCGCACGACACGGCGGACAGCGCGGCGAGGGCGAACAGCAACACGCCTGCGGGCTGCCCGCTGAGCAGCGGTTCGGCGGCCAGGACGAGGAGTACCGCAGCCGCCAGGAACCGCACGGCGCCTCTGCCCCGGAGCACGGGCCGGTACTGCTCGCGGAACACCGTGATCTCTGCCGTCTCCTCGCACCGAGGGCAGCCGGACCCGCCGGCCTGCGCCGGTTCGAACAACAGCTCATCCGTCACACGGAAACCCTACGGTGTGCGTCCGGACGGATCGACCACGTTGCTCAAGCCGGTCCGCCGAACTGAGCGTTCCACGAACGGACTTCCCGGGCGGCTTGCACGGAACTCGTGCCGGAGCCGGTCCGCCGCGTTCGCCGTCCTGCGATGAGGCCTTCTCATGGGGCGATGCCATGAGCGCACCTCATGGGCGCGCGGCATGAGCGCACCTCATGACGCCGGCTCATGAGCGCACCTCATGAGTCGGCCCATGAGAGTGCCTCATGACGCCGGCCCATGAGAGTTCCTCATATCCCCGCCGCATGAGCCCTTCTCATGCGGCGCGCCCCTGAACGATCCTCGTCGCCCACCGCACGGCACCGCGCTCAGCCGACGGCGGATCGCCAGTCCGCCGGTCCGCTCGCCGGGAGGTGGCCGGGCAGGCCCGGTGTCCAGCGTTTGGTGCCGTCCGGCAGGACGGCGAGTGCCTCGATGCCGGGCCGGCGGGTCGCCCAGGCGAGGGCGCGGTCCGGGCCCATCGCGAAGGCGGCGGTGGCCCAGGCGTCGGTGCGGGCGATGCCGGTGCCCGGGGCGCCGACCAGGGTGAGGGAGGCCAGGCCGGTGGCCGGGCGGCCGGTGCGCGGGTCGAGGACGTGCGCGCCGCGTTCGGCGGTGCCGGAGGTGGCCACGGCGAGGTCGTGGCCGGCCAGGACGGCGGCGAGCAGGCCCGGCTGCCGGGGGTCGGCGATGCCGATCCGCCAGGGCCCGCCGCCGGTCTGCAGGTCCCCGCCGCCGCTGACGCAGTAGTGCCGGGCGCCGGAGGACCGCAGCAGGCCGGCGGCCTCCTCGACGGCCCACCCCTTGACCCAGCCGCTGGGGTCGAGCCGCCCGCCGGGCCGTTCGGTGAACCAGCCGTCGGTCTCCGCGGCCACCGCGCGGCAGGCCGCGAGGACGACGGGGACGTCGGGGTCGCAGTCGTCCGGGGTGAGTTCGCCCCGGTCGAGTCGGCTGATGTCGCTGTCGGGCCGGTAGGTGGAGAACACCGTGTCGATCCGGTGCAGCCGTTCGACGATCCGCTCCAGCGCGTCGGGCGTCCGCGGGGTCGGGTCGCGGACGGTGATCGAGAAGACGGTGCCCATGACGGGTTCGGCGTGGCGGAGCACGGTTCCTCAGCCCTTGGCCCGGTCGAGGGCGCTCTGCAGCGAGCGGATGTAGCCGTCGCTGGTGTACGTCGCGCCGCTGACGACGTCGATCCCTGCGCTCTGCGCGGAGATCGCCTCCTGGTTGAGCACGGGCAGGGCACCGGTGTTGATCTCGCGGTCGCGCCGTTCGGAGGTGGGGTACTTGACGACGTCCACGGCGGTGATCCGGCTGCCGGCCAGGGTGACCTGGACCTGCACCGGCCCGTACCGGGTGTTGACGGTGTCGCCGCTGACCTTGCGGGTGGCCCCCGCGGCCGAGGTGGACGGGGCCGCGGCGGCGGACGGGCCGGAGGCGGAGGGACCGGAGGCGGACTGGCTGCCGGGGGACCGGCCGCCGGAGGAGGGGGCGTTCGACGGTGCGGACACGTCGGAGCCCGTGGCGCTGTCCGACCCGGAGCCGATCACCGGGGCCGGCCCGGTTGCCTCGTGCGGTTTGAGGGAGAGCAACAGCACCACGCCGGCGGCGGTGGCGGCACTGGTGACGACGGCTCGGCGCATGGATTCGACGCTCCTCGGGAGTGCGGGACGGCTCGGCGGGGCTCAGCCGGGCTCAGAAGGAAAAGCTCTCGTGGTGGATGCGCCCCGGTGCGACCCCCGCCGCCCGCAGCGCGCGGGCGGCCTCCTCGGTCAGCGCCTCCGGCCCGCACAGGTAGACCTCGTGCTCGGCCAGGCCCGGGACGAGCCGGGCGAGCGCGGCGCCGAGGTCGCCGACCTGCTCCCGCGGGCCGAGCAGCTCGTGCACGACCGCGCCGCGGCGGCGGGCGATGTCGGCCAGCTCCGTCCGGAACAGCAGGTCCTCCGGTCGCCGGGCACGCTGGACCAGCGTCAGTTCTCCCGGCAGCGTCTCGAACAAGGCGCGCAGCGGGGTGATCCCGACGCCCGCCCCGAGCAGCAGGACCCGGCGCCGCCGCAGCAGCCGCCCGGTGAACGCGCCGTACGGGCCTTCGGCGCGCACCCGGGTGCCCGGGCGCAGCTCGGCGACCGCGGCGCTGTGCCCGCCCAGGTCCTTGACCGTGAAGCGCAGGAAGCGCGGGTGCGGCGGCGCGGACAGCGAGTACGGGTTGGCGGCCCAGCGCAGGCCGGGCGCCTGGAACTGGAGGCGGAAGAACTGTCCGGGTTCGGCGCCGAGTTCGTCCAGCCGCTGCCCGGTCAGGAACAGCGACACCACGCCGGGGCCCTCCGGCCGGACCTCCGCGACCCGCAGCCCGTGCCGCCGGTCGAGCAGCCACGGCCGGGCCAGCCGGTACCAGCCGAGCAGGGCCGCCGTCCCGAAGTAGAGCGCGTACCAGGCGGCCTGTCCGGGGCCGCCGCCGAGGTCGGCGCCGGTGGCGAGCTGATGGGAGAAGGCGAGTGCCACCGCCAGGTAGGTGGCCAGGTGCAGGTAGTACCAGGCTTCGTAGGACAGGCGCCGGCGCGCGGCGCGGGCGGAGACCGCGCCGGTGCCGAGCAGCAGCAGGGTGCCCAGGGTGGCCTTGATCATCTCCGGGTAGTGGAAGACGATCTCGACGCCCTCGCCGAGCAGGCCCCGCCCGTCGGTCAGCGCGTAGCCCCAGACGACCGTCAGCACGTGCACCGAGACGGCGGCCACCAGCCAGCGCCCGCCGAAGGCGTGCCAGCGGGCCAGCCGGTCCGCGCCGACCCCGCGCTCCAGCGGCGGCAGCCGGGCCATCAGCAGCACCAGCACCGGGGCGGCGTACCCGGCGAGCAGCCCGGTGATCCGCCCGGCGCCGGTCAGCCAGCCGGCGGCGCCGACGACCGCGGGCGTGCCCGTCCACCACAGGCCGAGCACGCCGAGCGCGCCGACGGCGATCAGTCCGAGCGCGACGGCCGGGTCCAGGGCGAACGAGGGGCGGCCCGCGGCCCGGTGGCCCCGGCGGACGGTCGTCGGCCGGGGCC
>NZ_JBHWCL010000194.1:0-16721 GCF_042735125.1 Kitasatospora sp. NPDC059599
GCCGCGGCCAGGGCCCCCGCCGCACCGCCCGCCGTGCCGACCGAGCCGCGCCCGTGGTCCGCCGAGGGCGCGGCCGCCGCGGTCGCCTTCGCCAAGTCCAAGATCGGCCTGCCCTACGTCTGGGGCGGCGAGGGCCCGGACGGCTACGACTGCTCGGGGCTGACCATGATGGCGTGGCGCGAGGGCGGCCGGGAGCTCAACCACTTCGCCGCCGACCAGTACGCCCAGAGCTCCCGGATCGACTACCGCCGGCTGCGTCCCGGGGACCTGGTGTTCTGGACGGACACCGGGCGCGCCGCCGACATCCACCACGTCGGGCTCTACGTCGGCGACGACCAGATGATCGAGGCCCCGCGCGCGGGCATGCCGATCAAGCAGGCCAGCCTCTGGATCATGGGCACCCCGGACTTCTACGCCCGGCCGTGAGCCCGGACTGCGGTGCGGGCCGTGCCTCGGCCGGCGCCTGCTCGGGGCGCCGCCCCGGACCGTCACCGCGCTCCACCGCCGGCCGGCGAGCAGCGCCGCGACCAGGTCCACGCGGACGGCCGTCCGTTCCGGTCGGCGCAGTCGGAGCGCCCGGCCGCGATCCGGGCCCCTCGCCCACCGCCGTCCGGCGGACCGTCCGCGGGCTACCGGTCGAGCAGGGCGCCGAGCTCCTCGCGGCAGGCGCGCAGCCCCGTGCCGGTCCAGAGCCAGGCGGCGCAGAGCGGGAGCGTCAGGAGGGCGACCGCGACCGCTCCGCCGATCCGGCCGATGACCTGCGAGTCGCAGATCTCCTGAAGGTGGAAGCCGAGCGGCTCGTAGAAGGCCGGCGAGCCGCAGTCCCCGTCGACCGGGGAGAGGACCAGCCAGGCCGCCCAGAGCCAGCCGAGGACCGTCAGCCCGCCCAGCGCCTTCGCCGTCGTGCTCCGGCCCTCGTACTCCTTCAGCTTGCGGAGGTACTCGTCGTCCATGGCTCCCCCCGGGAGGTCGTCCGTACCTGAACCGCCACGAGGATGGCAGTACGGGAGCCCCCGCGCCAATGTCGGCGGTCGGCGGTAGCGTGGCCGCCCGGACCGGCTGAGGAGGCGTCATGCTGTTGCGCGATGTGCGGGCGGAGGACGACGGGGCGTACGTTCGTATGCGCTGCGACCCGTTGATGATGGCCGAGTTGGGCGGCCCGCTGCCCCGGGAACGGGTGGCGGAGCGGCTGCGCAAGGATCTGGTCGAGGTGGCGGCGGACCGCTGCTGGATCAAGATGATCGTCCCGGACGGCGCCGAGGACGGCGAGGTCGCGGGCACGGTGACGCTCTGGTCGGACGAGGAGGACGGCGCGACGGTCTCCGAGATCGGCTGGATGGTGCTGCCCGGGTACCAGGGCCGCGGGCTCGCCAAGGAGGCCGTCCGCCGGGTGCTGGACGCCGCCGCCGCGGACGGCCGCTGGGGCCCGGTGCACGCCAACCCCGGGGTCGCCAACGGCCCGTCCAACGGGATCTGCCGGGCTCTCGGCTTCCGGCTGCTCGGCGAGCGGGACCTGGACTTCGCCGACCGCGTCCTGCACACCAACCACTGGGTGGTGGTCCCCGGGGAGCACGTCGGGTCGGGCACGGAATAAATCGGGTGCCGTCGCCGGGGGGCCGCCGTACGGTGGCCCCATGGGCAACAGCACCGATCACACGGCCGTCCACACCGTCGACGGGCTCCGGGTGCGGGCGATCACCGAGGACGAGGTGGCGGCCTGGGACCGCGCGCTGGTCCTCGGATTCATGCGTCCGCACGTGAGCAGCGCGGCGGACGTACGCCGTCGGCAGTGGGAGCCGGGCCGGCTGCTGGCCGGCTTCGACGGCGACCGCCAGATCGCCACCTTCCGCAGCTACGACGCGGAGCTGACCGTCCCCGGCGGGGCCGTCATCACGGCCGACGCCATCACCCACGTCACGGTCAGCGCCACCCACCGCCGCCGTGGCCTGCTCAGCACGATGATGCGCCGGGACCTCTCGGCCGCCGCCGAGCGCGGCACGTCGGTCGCCATCCTGATCGCCGCCGAGTACACCATCTACGGCCGGTTCGGGTTCGGCCCGGCGACCCGGGGCGCCGGCTGGCGCGTCGACCTGCGCCGCGCCCGGGGCCTGCGCGAGGGACTGCCGGGCGTCCCCGGCGGCCGGATCGACTTCGTGACCATGGCGGAGCTGCGCGAGCTCGGGCCGGGCCTGCACGAGCGCTGGCGGCGCACCCAGCCGGGCGCGATCGACCGCGACGAGCTGTGGTGGCAGCGCACCAGCGGTGAGGTCCAGGTGCCGGGCTTCGACTTCAAGGAGCCGTTCGCGGCCGTCCACCGGGACGCCGACGGGACGGTCACCGGGCTGGTGGTCTACCGGGTCGACGACAAGTGGGACGGCGACTACCCCGACTGCACGCTCACCGTCCAGGAGTTCATCGCCCTCGACCTGCCGACCACGGTCGAGCTCTGGCGTTTCCTGATGTCCGTCGACTGGGTGGCCAGGATCGCGATGGGCAACGCCTCCCCGGACGACCCGCTGCCGCTGCTGCTCCAGGACCGGCGCGCGGCCACCCCGCACGAGGAGAGTTCCGACTTCACCTGGCTCCGGGTGCTGGACGTCGAGGCCGCGTTCGGCGCACGGACCTACGGTGCCCCCGGCCGGGTGGTGCTGGAGGTGGACGACAAGCTCGGCTTCGCGTCCGGCCGTTGGGCGCTGGAGGTCGCCGCGGACGGCACCGGCCGCTGCACCCGCAGCACGGACGACGCCGACCTCGCCCTCGGCGCCTCGGAGTTGGGCTCGCTCTACCTCGGCGCGGAGACGGCCTCCAGGCTGGCGGCGGCCGCCCTGGTCACCGAACTGCGCCCGGGTGCGGCCGCCGCCGCGGACCTGCTGCTGCGCACTCCGCTGCAGGCCTGGAACCCGGACAACTTCTGAACCGACCGGGTCCACCGAGGCGGCAACCCGATCGGCGAGGGCACACCCCGTGGGCCGCGTGGGACCTTGCTCGGCGTTCATGCGGCTGCGCCGACAGCGCCCGGACCGCCCGCCCTTCGAGGACTGGCGGCGCGGTCGGGAGCGGCCGGCGGGCACCCCGGGTGGCTCGATTCCCCGGAGAACCCGGTGCCGCGCCGAGGCCGAGGCCTGTCGGTGGGATCGAGCACCCCGGCGTTTCATGGCCGGGCGCTCCCGACCTCGGGAGCGCCCGGACACCTCATCCCTGGTTCAAGCCGCCCTACTTGACGGCGGTTTTCCCGATGGTGGGGAGGATGAAGTCCTGAATCAGCCCCTTGGCATCGCGGACGATCGGCCGGAACACCCGGTAGCGGGACAGGTTGATCACCCGAGCCGCCATGGGGGTGGACCGGCGGACGAATTCCCGGGTCCGCTCGGTGTCCTCGGTGCGGTCGAAGACCCAGTACAGGACGACGACCATGAGGTGCAGCCAGAGCACGTCGGGCAGCAGCTCGACCAGCTCGGCGTCCAGCTTCGGCGCCAGCTCCGAGCCCTGCAACACCTCGCGGAACAGTTCCACGGCGGTTGCCCGCGCCGGGTGCGACTCGTTGGAGAACGGGCTCAGCGAGCTGGTCGGGTCGGCGGCCGTCCGGAAGAACTGCGCGGCGAACTCGTGGTACGGCGCGGCCGTGTCGAGCCAGGACTCCAGTGCGATCTGCAGCCGCTCCGAGAAGTCCCGGGTGCCGGCCATGCGGGTCCTGGCGTCCGCCGCATGGTCGTAGGTCATTCGGTCGTAGAACCCCTGGATCAGGAATTCCTTCGCCGCAAAATAGTAGTAAGCATTGCCGACCGAGACGCCCGCCTCGGTGGCGATGGCGCGCATGGTGGTCTTCTCGTAGCCGCGCTCCTGGAACAGCCGCATGGCCGTCTCCAGGATCAGGGCTCGAGTCGCCTCACTCTTGTCGGTCTTCGGCTGCGCCCGGCCGCCGGGCAGGGGCCCGGCCTCCGCGCCGGGTGCGGCCGGGTCCTCGGCCGTACCGTTCTTGCCGTCCGTTCGGTTCGTCGCTGCCAGGTCGTCCACGGGACCGAGCCTAGCCGGAGACGAGGTTCCACCCGGTGTCGGTGTTCGTGGCACCGGATGTCCCCTCCACACCCGGTGCCACGCACACCACCCCCTGCGATTCGAACACGTTCAAAATCTTGGCAGAACTGTAGACGCTTCGGTTGAACATGTTCAACTCCATCTCTGTGGGAGGCTGGTCACATGATCAGTTCAGGCCAGGCCGTCATCCGGCGCGGTGGCCCCCGGGATTCCGGGGCCGTCGCCGAACTGCACGCTCACAGCTGGCGCACCGCCTACCGGGGGATCGTCCCGGAGGAGGCGCTCGGTGACGGGATGGCCGCCCAGCGGCGCGAGCTGTGGGAGCTGCGCCTGGACGCGGATTACGGCGGGCCGGAGAACACGCCCGAACTGTTGGTCGCCGAACGGGGCGGGGAGTTGGACGGGTTCGTCTACCTCGTCCCGCAGCCCGACGGTCGGGTGCTGATCGACAACCTGCACGTGCGCCCCGGCCTGACCGGCGGCGGCATCGGCCGCGCGCTGGTGGCCGCGGCCCGTGCCTTCGTCGCCGAGCGGCACCCCGGGGCGGAACTCTTCCTGGAGGTGCTGCGCGACAACACCCGCGCGGTCGCCTTCTACGAACGCGAGGGCGCCGTGCGGGTCCGGGCGCAGGAGGGCGTCTTCCCGGGCGGGTTCGTGCTGCCCGAGTACGTGTACGCCTGGCCGGGTCGACAGGCGCCGTCGTCGTAGGGGTCGGTCGGAGATGGTTCCGGTCCGGAACCACTCCTGGTCGGAGTCGGACCGGGCGCGGACGGGCCCGGGTGGACGTGGACGTGGTGGATCAGTCGAAGTCGTAGACGGTCACCGGCACGCCGCGCGCCGTCAGCCGGGCGGTGACCAGCGGCTCGACCTTCTCCCAGCGCCCGCCCGCCAGGCCGCAGCCGATCCGCGGCATGTGGACGGAGGCGCCGAGTTCGAGCGCGCGGTCACCCAGCGCGGCCAGCCCGGCGTCGATCGCCTCGTACCGCACCGGCACCCCGGTGGAGCGCCCGGTCCGGATGCCGCGCTGGCCGACCAGGTTGGCCACCCAGACGTACGGCGCGACCCGCACCACTTGCAGGGCGCCGAGGCCGAAGTCGTTCTTCGCCCGTTCCCGGTGCCAGCGTCGGAACGCGGCCTCGGGCTCGGGCCAGCGTCTGGAGAGCGCGAGCACGAAGCCCTTGCCCCAGCCGCCGAGGTCATTGCAGACGTGCGCGATCACCTTCACGCCCTTGCCGACGGGCGCGGTGGCATCGCCTCGGACGTAGGTGATTTCTGCCATGACCCGACGTTAGACGGAGGCACTGACAGCCCGCTCGGAATTTTCCGCCGCTGCGCCGCAAGCGCCGCTCGGTGCCGGGAAGTTCACCGATCCCGGCGCGGGTGCTGAGCCCGATCCCGACCCCGACCCCGGCGTGGCCTCCGCCCCCGCCCCCGGCCCCGGCGCCGACGACCCGCCCGCCCGCAGGTGTCGCCGCCCGGCCAGCGCGATCAGCAGCGCGACGGCGGCCGCCGAGGCGGGCAGGGCGTAGCCGGTCCCGGGGGCGGCGTGCTCGGCGACCGTCCCGGCGAGCGCCGCGCCGGCGGAGATGCCGACCACGATGCCGGACACCGCCATCGCCATGCCCTCGTTGAACTGCCGCTGCGGCAAGAGCTCCTGGACCAGCGTCATCCCGGTGACCATGGTCGGCGCGGTGGCCGTGCCGGCGGTGAACAGCACCACCCCGAGCACCCCGAGCCCGGCCCCGCCCAGCCCGGCGGCGAGCGGCAGCAGCAGGACCGCGGCCATCGCCGCCGCCCCGGTCAGGAAGCGGACGCCGGGCGCCCGGCGCGGCGTCAGCAGTCCGAACAGCAGCCCCGCCAGGCAGGATCCGGCCGCGACCAGGCCCAGCAGCGCGCCCGCCGCCGCCTTGTGTCCGAGCGCGTCGGCGTACGCCACGGTGGTGATCTCGGTCGCGCCGAAGACCATGCCGGTCGCCAGGAAGGTCAGCACGAGCACCCGCAGTCCGGGCACCCGCAGCGGGGAGCCGTGCCGCGGGCCGGCCGCCCCGGGCCCCGGCCCCGGCGCCGGGGCGGGCGGCAGCGGCGGTTCGGTGCGCCGCTGGGCGGCGAACAGCAGGGCGCCGGTGGTGCCCAGCGTGCCGGCGGTGATCAGCCCGGCCTCCGGGGCGAGCGTGGTGCACAGCAGCATGGCGAGCACCGGCCCGGCCATGAAGCAGAGTTCGTCCAGTGCCTGCTCGAAGGAGTTGGCCAGGTGCCGGGCGGCCGGGTCGTCCCGGTACAGGTGCGCCCAGCGGGAGCGGGCCATGCCGCCGAGGTTGGGGGAGGCGGCGCAGGCCGCGGAGCAGAGGTACAGCGTCCAATCCGGCGCGCCGAACCGGACGCAGAGCAGCAGGCCGGTGAGCGGGACGGCGTTGTACAGCGTGGCCGGCACCGTCACCCGCGCCTGCCCGTACCGGTCCACCAGGCGGCCGATCAGCGGCATCCCGATCGCGCCGGTGACCAGCCCGGCCGCCGAGACCGTTCCGGCCAGGCCGTACGAGCCCCGCCGCTCGGAGAGCAGCACCACCAGCGAGACGCCGGTCATCGACAGCGCGAGCCGGCCGAGCAGCCCGGCGAGCGTGAAGGCGGCGGCGCCGGGGGCCGCGAACAGCCGCCGGTAGGAGGTGGGGAAGGCGCGCGGGGGCAATCGGGCTCCTGAACGGGAAGAGGGGGGATGCCCACAGCCTCGCGGCGGTGGCAGGCGGCCGTCCAACACCTGTTCCGACGCACTGACAACACGTTGTTGTTAATCTGCCGCGCATGCCCCGTGACCTGCACCCCCGCCTGCTCCGCGGCTTCGTCGCGACCGCCGAGACCCTGCACTTCGGCCGGGCCGCCGAGCGGCTGCACATCGCCCAGCAGGCGCTGAGCCGGGACGTCCGGGCCCTGGAGGGGCTGCTCGGCGGCGCGCTCTTCACCCGCACCACCCGCAGCGTCGAGCTCACCCCGGCCGGACAGCGGCTGCTGCCCAAGGTCCGCCGGCTCCTCGCCCTGCAGGACGAGATCCTGGCCGAGGCCGGCGCCGGAGCCGTGGCCCGGCCGCTGCTGCTCGACCTCAACAGCGACGTCACCGGGCCTGACCTCACCGCCGACCGGGTGCTCGAACGGGCCCGCGCCGCCTGGCCCGAGGGCGAACTGCTGGCCCGCTTCCACGGCGGCCTGGCCGCGGCCGCCGCCGAACTGCTGGCCCACCGGCTGGACGCCTCGTTCGGCCGCTTCGCCGGGCTCCCCGCCCCGGTGCGCGGCCGACTCGTCCAGCTGCCGGTCCGGTTGGAGCGGATCTCGGTGATGATGGCGGACACCCACCCGCTGGCGGGCCGGGCGGCGCTGAGCCCCGCGGACCTGGCCGGGCACCCCGTCGACGTCTGCGCGGGCAATCCGGCCACCACGGAGTGGGCCGACCTCGGCGTCCGGCTGCTGCGCGAGCACGGCCTCACGGCGGCGGACCCGTACGTGCCGCCGGTGGGTGTGGACGAGACCGCCCGCTACCTCGCCCGGCACGGGGATCCGATGCTGACCACGGTCGGCGGGCCGAGGATCCCGGGGACGGTGAACGTGCCGCTGGTCGACCCGGTGCCGCTGAGTCTGGTCAGCCTGGTGCACCGGCCCGGCGAGCGCCATCCGGGGCTGGACGCACTGGCCGCGGCGGCGGCCGGGCTGGGGGCGGCCGAGGGCTGGCTGCGCCGTCCGCCCGGCAGCTGGCTGCCGGACGCGGACGCGGCGCTGCTCCCGGCCGGGTAGCACGGCACACGGCCGGAGCGGGGGTCCGCGGCGGGACCGGGAGCCCGGGCCCGGAACGGGAGCCCGCCGGGAAGCCGGGGCGGGCCCGGAACCGGTGGCGGTGGACGACGCCGCCCCTGCCCCGGGGGGAGGGGCAGGGGCGGGGCTCCTGGGGGCGCGGTCGGACCGTCCGGGGTCAGGCCGCCTTGACGGCGGAGATGTCGAAGCTGAGCTTGACCTTCTCGCCGATCAGGACGCCGCCGGTCTCCAGGGCGGCGTTGTAGGTCAGGCCGAAGGTGGTGCGGTCGACGACCGTCCTGCCCTCGAAGCCGACCCGCTCGGCGCCGTAGGCGTCGGTGGCGCTGCCGGTGTACTCCAGGTCCAGGACCACCGGGCGGGTGGTGTCCTTGATGGTGAGTTCGCCGGTCATCCGGTAGGTGTCGTCGTCGAGCTGCTCGGTGGAGGTGCTGCGGAAGCGGATCTCCGGGAAGGTCTCCGCGGCGAAGAAGTCGCCGGTGCGCAGGTGCTCGTCGCGCTGGGCCTGGTTGGTGTCGATGCTGGCGACCTTGATCACCAGGTCGGCCGAGGAGTTGTGCGGGGTGCTGCCGTCGAGGTGCAGCTTGCCGTCGTACTCGGTGAAGCGGCCCTTGACGTTGGTCACCATGGCGTGGCGCACCGAGAAGCCGATCTCGCTGTGCGTGGTGTCGATCGCCCAGTCGCCGGTGAGGTGGGCGAGGTCCGGACCGGCCGGGGCCTGGACGGTGGTGGTGGCGGGGACGGTGGTCTTGGTGCGGTTGAAAAGGCCCATGGCTCCTCCTCGGGTCCGAAGCCATTTGTTTAGGCTTCAACTTGTTGGCTCCAGCGTAGGGCAACTTCGTTCAACTTTCAACCACAAGCCTGGGGCTTCCCCCGGACGGCCCAGCGGACCGGCCCTGTCGGTCCTCCCCGCTAGGCTGCGAAGGACCGGATCCACCCGCCCGGAAGGCCCCCGATGTTCGTCCTGCACGCGCTCTGGCGGACGGACGGGCAGCTGGCGCTCTGGGCCGAGGACGCCCGCGCCCACCCCGGCGCCACCGAACCGCACCCCGACCGGCCCGCCCCGCACGCCCACCCGTACGCCTGCCCCGCCGACGTACTGGCCGCCGTCCTCGGCGGCATCGGCCCAGGCCTCGGCTGGCTCGCCGGTCAGGCCCCGGAGCGCTGGGCCACCCTCCTGCTGCCCACCGTCGGCACCGTCCCCGCACCCTCCCCCGACCTGCCGGTCACCCCGCCGCGCGGCGGCGCGGTGCTCACCCCCTGGCGGGTGCCGGCCCTGCTCTTCGACGCCGGGGCCGCCGCCCAGCTGCTCGGCGAGGTCTTCGACCCGCACTGGGCCGTCACCAGCACCGACCTGCCCGGCACCGGCCGGGTCGAGGTCGTCCACGGCCCCTCGCTGCGCTGGCTCACCGGGGTGCACGACCTCGCCTGGCGGACGGTCGGCCGGGGCCGCGTGCTGCCGCTGCCCGTCCTGGCCGACGGCCGCCCGCAGGCCCGCTGGCAGCCGGACCCGACGCCGTCCGCCCGCCGCGAGGCCGCCGCACTGGCGGCGGGCTGCCCGCCCGTCCTGCTGGGGGAGTGGCCGCACGGCGCCGGCACCGGGGAGGCGCTGCTGGAGGCCGCGCTGGGCGCGCTGGTGGACGCCGAGGCCCGCGCCGCCCTGGCCGACACCGCCTTCCCCGCGCCGGGGGAGGCCGTCGCCGAACACTGGCTGCGCGCGCTCACCACCCCCGACGGCCGGCTCGACGGCGTCCCGCCCGACGGTTTCGCCGAGCTGCGCCGCCGGATCGCCGCCTGGTACGCCGCGGCCGAACCCACCGACCCCGCGCTGCGCCTCTGCTTCCGCCTGGTCGAACCGCTCGGCCCCGACGCCGACGACCCCGAGGGCCGGCCCTCCGACGACGCCTGGCAGCTGGAGTTCCTGCTCCAGGCAGTGACGGAGCCTTCCCTGCTGATCCGCGCGGCCGACCTGCACGAGGGCGGCGCCGCGCACGCCGCCCTCGCCCGCAAGAGCGCCGACCCGGCCGACGTCCTGGCCGCCGAACTCGCCCGCGCGGCCCACCGCTGGCCCGCCCTGGACGGGCTACGCCACCGCGCCCGCCCGTCCGCCCTGCCGCTGGACCGGGCCGGAGCGCTGGACTTCCTGCGCACCGCCGCACCGGCGCTCGCCGAGGGCGGTTTCGGCGTGCTGCTGCCCGCCTGGTGGCGCCGCCGCCCCAGGCTCGGCCTCGCCCTGCGCGCCACCACCCCGCCGGCCCCCGGCTCGCTCGCGGTGGGCAGCCAGGTGGACCGGGACACCGTGGTCGCCTTCCGCTGGCAGGCCGCGCTCGGCCCGGACGGCGCTCCGCTCACCGAGCGGGAACTGGCCGACCTGGCCGCCGCCAAGGAGGGCCTGGTCAGGGTGCGCGGCACCTGGCTGGAGGCCGACCCGGCGCAGATCGCCGCGGCGCTCGCGTTCCTCGCCGACTGCCGCGACGGCGTGTCGGCCGCCGCCGACCTGCTGCGGCTCGCCTTCGACCCGCAGGCCACGGTCGCCGGGCTGCCGGTCACGTCCGTCCACGCGGACGGCCCGCTCGGCGACCTGCTCGCCGGGCACGCCGACGCCGCCCTCGCACCGGTGCTGCCGCCGGACTTCCGGGCGGTGCTGCGCCCCTACCAGGAGCGCGGGCTGGCCTGGCTGCGGACGATGTCCGGGCTCGGCCTGGGCGCCGTCCTGGCCGACGACATGGGCCTCGGCAAGACCGTCCAGACCCTCGCCCTGCTGGCCGTCGAGAAGGCCGAGCAGCGGCCCGAGCGGTCGGAGCAGCCCGACCGGCGCGACCAGTCGGAGCAGCCCGAGCAGCCCGAGCAGCCCGAGCAGCCGGAACGGTCGGAGGCCGGCACCGGCCCCACCCTGCTGGTCTGCCCGATGTCCCTGGTCGGCAACTGGCAGCGCGAGGCCGAACGCTTCGCCCCCGCCCTGCGGCGGTACGTCCACCACGGCGCCGGCCGCCTGGGCGCCGACCGGCTCGCCGAAGCCGTCCGGGGAGCGGACCTGGTCATCACCACCTACGGGTTGGTCCAGCGCGACCTCGCCGCCCTGCGCGCGATCCGCTGGCGCCGGGTGGTCGCCGACGAGGCCCAGCACATCAAGAACACCGGCACCGCGCAGTCCCGGGCGATCCGCGCCCTGCCCGCCGCCCGCCACCGGATCGCGCTCACCGGCACCCCGGTCGAGAACCGGCTCTCCGAGCTGCACGCCGTGCTGGACTTCGCCAACCCCGGTCTGCTGGGCCCGGCCGAGCGCTTCAAGGAGCGCTACGCGATCCCGGTCGAACTGCACCGCAGCCCCGAGCGCACCGCCGAACTCCGGCGCCGCACCGCCCCGTTCGTGCTGCGCCGGCTCAAGTCCGACCCGGCGGTGGCGGCCGAGCTGCCGGCGAAGCAGGAGATGACCGTCTGGTGCAACCTCACCGCCGAACAGGCCGGCCTCTACCAGGCCGTGGTCGCCGATCTGCTGCGCCGGGTCGAGGGGGTCCGGGGCGTGGAACGTCGCGGCACGGTGCTGGCCGCGATCGGCAAGCTCAAGCAGGTCTGCAACCACCCGGCCCAACTGCTGCACGACGGTTCGGTGGTGGGCGAGCGCTCGGGCAAGGTCGCCCGGCTGGCAGAGCTGTTGGAGGAGGCGCTGGCCGAGGGGGACCGCACGCTGGTCTTCACCCAGTACGCCGAGTTCGGCGCGATGCTCCGCCCGTACCTGGAGCGCCGGCTCGGCGCGGAGGTGCTCTACCTGCACGGCGGCCTGTCCCGGGCGCGCCGGGAGGAGCTGGTGGACTGTTTCCAGTCCCCGGACGGGCCGGGGGTGTTCCTGCTCTCGCTGCGGGCCGGCGGCACCGGTCTCAACCTGACCGCCGCCAACCAGGTGATCCACCTGGACCGTTGGTGGAACCCGGCGGTCGAGGAGCAGGCCACCGACCGCGCCTTCCGGATCGGCCAGCGCCGGGACGTCCAGGTCCGCCGACTGGTCTGCGTCGGCACCGTCGAGGAGCGGATCGACGAACTCCTCGCGGCCAAGCGCTCGTTGGCGGAGACGGTGGTGGGGGAGGGGGAGCACTGGCTCACCGACCTGCCGGGCGAGGCGCTGCGCGAACTGGTCGCCCTCACCCGGGAGGACGCCGTGGCGGAGGAGGACGCGTGACCGAGCAGCCGAACCCCGTGGTCAACGTCGCCGCATACTGGCGCGGGGACTTCACCCTGCGCCCCGCCCCGCCCGAGGAGCAGTCGGACGAGCCCTCGCTGCGCCGCCTCGGCCGCTCCGGCATCACCGTCCACGGCCGCGACCTCGCCACTCTGCTCGCCCCCGCGTACGACGTCTTCCGGGACTGAGGACCGCCGCTACCGTGCGGTAACGTCCCGGGGGTGACCGACATCCACGACACCCCGCCGACCGGCGAAGGCCCCG
The DNA here is from genome assembly GCF_042735125.1 of Kitasatospora sp. NPDC059599. Taxonomy (NCBI): domain Bacteria; kingdom Bacillati; phylum Actinomycetota; class Actinomycetes; order Kitasatosporales; family Streptomycetaceae; genus Kitasatospora; species Kitasatospora sp. NPDC059599. The sequence goes on from NZ_JBHWCL010000194.1 coordinate 12,272, forward strand.
CCGACACCCGGCTGGCCGACTTCGAGCGGCACCGGCGGATGGTCTTCGGCATCGCCTACCGGATGCTCGGCAGCGTCGCCGACGCCGAGGACCTGGTCCAGGACACCTGGCTGCGCTGGAGCGGAGCCACCGGCCCGGTCGCCGCCCCCGGCGGCTTCCTGGCCCGGACGGTCACCAACCTCGCGCTCAACCGGCTGGACTCGGCCGCCGTCCGTCGCGAGGCCTACGTCGGCCCGTGGCTGCCCGAGCCGCTGGTCACCGGGCCGGACGCGGCCGACGGCGTCGAACGGGCCGAGACCGTCTCGCTCGCCCTGCTGGTGCTGCTGGAGAGCCTGTCCCCGCTGGAGCGGGCGGTGTTCGTCCTCAAGGAGGCCTTCGGTTTCTCCTACCGGGAGATCGCCGAGGCCCTGGACCGCACCGAGAGCGCCTGCCGCCAGGTCGGCAGCCGGGCCCGGGCGCACGTCCGCGCCGGCCGGCCACGCTTCGACGCCCCGCCCGAGCTGCGCCGCCGCGCCACCGACGAGTTCCTGGCGGCCTGCGTCGGCGGCGACATCGGCCGGATGCTCGAACTGCTCGCCCCCGACGTGACCACCTGGAGCGACGGCGGCGGGGTGATCCGGGCGGCGCTGCGGCCGGTCACCGGCGCCGAGAACGTGGCCCGCTTCGTCCTCGGCGTGCTCCGGCAGCTGGGCGAGGACGCGGCCGTCCACCCGGTCCTGGTCAACGGTGAGCCCGGCCTGCTGGTCACCGTGGACGGCGCGGTCGACTCCGTCTCGGTGCTCGACTTCGTCGCGGGGACCGACGGCACGCTCCTGGTCTCCGCGATCCGCGCCGTCCGCAACCCGCACAAGCTCGCCCACCTGGCCGCCCCCGGCGCCGCCGGGCGGGCTTGACCCTCGACCAGGTCGAGCCCGCAGGGTGACCGGCATGGAGAGCGAGCTGCACAGCATCGGCGAGCTGGCCCGCGCCAGCGGCCTCGGCGTCGGCACCCTGCGCTACTACGACGGCGCCGAGGTGCTCACCCCCGCCTGGGTCGACCCGCAGACCGGCTACCGCTGGTACCGGCCCGGTCAGCTCGCCGACGCCCGGCTGCTGGCCAGGCTGCGCCGGGTCGGCCTGCCGCTGACCGGCATCCGCGCCGTACTCGGTGCCGCCCCCGGCGGCGACACGGCCTCCCGGGTGCTCGACGCGCACCTGCGGCGGCTGGAGGACGGCCTCGTCGACGCCCGCCGCGAACTCTCCCTGATCCGCGCGATGATCGACCAGAGGGAGCAGCCGATGACCACCGGGCCCGCCGACCCCCGACGCACCGCCCCGCGCGTCACCGTCCCCGCCGGCGGCCTGGCCGCCGCGCTGGACGCGGTCCGCTTCGCGGTCTGCGAGGACCCGGAACTGCCCTCCCTCGCCGGGGTGCTGTTCGAGCCGGACGGTCCGCTGCTGCGCCTGGTGGCCACCGACCGCTACCGGATGGCCTTCGCCGAGGTGCCCGCCTCCGGCGACGTGCCGGAGCGACCGGTGGCCGGCACGATCGTCCCGACCCCGCTGGTGGACGCGCTGCGCGCCCTGCTCGGCACCGGGGCCGACGAGGTCGCGCTCACCCTCGGCGGCGGCCTGGTCCGCGCCGAAGCGGGCGGACACCGGGTCGAGGGCGCCGCCCTGGACCACGACTACCCCGACCATCGCGCCCTCTCCAGGCTCGAACCGGAACACCGGATCACCGTCCCCGCCGCCGAACTGCGCGCCGCCGTCGAGACCGGCGTCACCCGCACCCTGCCCTCCGGCCCGCACGGCGTCGACTGCGAGGTCACCGTCCTCACCCTGACCGGGGACGGCCGGCTGGCCGTCGCCGCCGACCCGGCCCCCGAGGACGTCCGACTGGCCGTCAACCGGGACTTCCTCCTCGACGCGCTCGCCGCCGGACGGCCCGAGCAGCTCGTCCTCGAACTCGGCGGCCCGATCGCCCCGCTGGCCATCCGCACCCCGGGCGGGACGGGCACCTTCTCCGTCCTGATGCCGGTCCGCCTCCCCGAACCCGCCTGACCGGCCCGTCCGGCGGGGGCTCCGGGAGGATCGCCGCATGAGCCAGTCCGCCGGTCGTCCCCCGTCCGAGGTCCACGTCCCCGCCCCCGGCGGAGGCCGGTTGTGGGCCGAGCGCGCCGGCTCCGGCAGCCCGGTGGTGCTGCTGCACGGCGCCGGCATGGACTCCCGGCTGTGGGACGCCGTCCTCCCGGAACTCGCCCGCCATCACGACGTGATCCGCTACGACGCCCGGGGCCTGGGCCGCTCCGCCGCACCGGAGCGGCCGTTCGACGACGTCGAGGACCTGCGCGCGGTGCTGGACCACTTCGGCCTGGCGCGGGCCGCGCTGGTCGGCCTGAGCATGGGCGGGGAGACCGCGCTGGACTTCGCCCTTGCCCACCCCGACCGGGTGGCCGCCCTCGGCCTGGTCGGCGCCTCGGTCAGCGGCCACGACTGGCCGCCGTCCCCGGAGACCACCGCCTACGCCGAGGCCCGCCGCCGGGGCGACGCGGCGGCACTGGCCGGTCTGGAGCTGTCCGTCTGGGCCGCCATGGGCCGGGCGGCGCCCGGCGGCGAGCTGATCGCGGCGATGGTCGAGGAGAACGCCGCCCGCCGCATCGTCAGTGAGTACTTCCTGGGCGGAGCCCCCACGCGGTCCGCCGAAGCGCGCCTGGGCGAGGTCGCCGCCCCTGCCCTGGTCGTCCACGGCGACCGGGACCACCCGGAGATCGCGGCGATCGCGCAGCGGCTGGCGGCCGGCATCCCCGGCGCCCGGGGCCACCTCGTCCCGGCCGCCGACCACTACCTCCCGCTGCGCACCCCCGAACGGCTCACCGAGTTGCTGCTCGCCCACCTGGCCTGACCGGGCCCGCCGGTCCGACACGTTTGCTCCCGCTAGCACCCTGCTTGCATTTGCAAGCAGGGTGTTGCAGGCTGTCCGCATGGCCTCCCTCAACGTCGGCTCGCTCGGCGAGTACATCCGCGAGCAGCGCCGCAGCGCGCAGTACTCCCTGCGGCAGCTGGCGGAGGCCGCCGGCGTGTCCAACCCGTACCTCAGCCAGATCGAGCGCGGGCTGCGCAAGCCGAGCGCGGAGATCCTCCAGCAGATCGCCAAGGCGCTGCGGATCTCGGCGGAGACGCTGTACGTCCAGGCCGGGATCCTGGAGGAGCGGCGGGACGAGGGCCTGGAACTGCGGGCCTCGATCCTGGCCGATCCGCTGATCAACGAGCAGCAGAAGCAGGCGCTGCTCGCGGTCTACGACGCCTTCCTCAAGGAGAACGCCGCTCCGGCCCCCGGTGCGACGACCGACGGCTCAGCCACCCAGAACACCCACCGGGAGGACCGGTAACCATGCCGATCACCGACGAGATCAAGAAGACCCTCAGCGACCCGACCCCGCTGTACGCCCTGGCCGGCGCCGGGGACCTCGCGTACGAGAAGCTGCGCGAAGTGCCGGGCAAGGTCGAGGCGCTGGCGGCGGACCGCAAGGGCACGCAGGAGAAGGCCACCGCCAGGCTCCAGGAGGCGCAGTCGCTGCTGGCCGGCGCACCGGCCAAGGTCGGCGAGGCCGTCACCGCCCTGCCCACCGACCTCAAGGTGCTGCAGGAGCGGGCCCAGGGCTTCGCGCTGCAGCAGGTCGGCCGCGCGGTCGAGCTGGCGGTGAAGGCCAAGGAGACGTACGACGAACTGGCCGAGCGCGGCAAGGTCGTGGTGGAGAAGGCCCGCCCCGCCACCCCGGCCGAGACGGCCGGGACCGTCGAGACCGTCGAACTGACGGAGCAGCCGGCCGGGTCCGAGCCCGTCGAGGCCGAGCCGGTCGCGGTCGAGCTGGCCGACGGTGTCGCCGCGCCCGCGCCGAAGAAGTCCGCCCGGGCCCGGAAGTCAGGCTCCGCCGCCGCGGAGTGACCGCGGAGTGAGCGGAGGCCCTCCGGGGAGGGCACATCCGGTGACCACGGAACGTTGACACCGGTGCGGACGGCCGCCGTGCCAGGATGGGCGGCGGTCGAAGCGCGGGAATCGAGAGACAGAGGAGATCGCGATGGTCGGAGTGCTCCAGATTCTGGCCTTTTCCTACCTGAACCCGATCTGGTGGGCGACGATCGCCATCCTGGCCTACAAGTTGTTCGCCCTGGTCGACGCGGCCACCCGCCGGGAGGACGCCTACCGGGCGGCGGACAAGAAGACCAAGGGGTTCTGGGTCGCGATCCTCGCGATCTCCTTCGGCTGGGACTTCCTGTTCGGGGTGAACTTCTTCACCGGCATCGGCACCCTGGCCGGCCTGGTCGCCTCGATCGTCTACGTGGTGGACGTCCGCCCCGCGATCAGGGCCCTGACCGGGGGCGGTGGCCGGGGCGGCCGGAGCAACACCGGCCCGTACGGTCCCTGGTAGGTCCGGCGGCGGACGACGCGACGGCCCGGGCGGGTGAACTC
>NZ_JBHWCL010000195.1:0-16701 GCF_042735125.1 Kitasatospora sp. NPDC059599
GCATCCGGGCATGGACCATCGAGCAACGACGCTCCCGATGCCGCCCGGCTGGCCCGCCCGGATCCGGGCGGTCGAATCCGGCGTGCTGACCCCGCCGGTGCCCAGGCCCGCCGCCACCGTCGTGCTGCTGCGCGACGCCGCCGCCGGCCCGGAGGCCTACCTGCTGCGCCGGCGCACCTCGATGGCCTTCGCGGCCGGGATGTACGCCTACCCGGGCGGCGGGGTGGACCCGCGGGACGCCGAGGTCGAGCCGGGCTGGGCCGGGCCCTCGCCCCGGGAGTGGGCGGACCGGCTCGGGGTGGACGAGCGGACGGCCCGGGCGGTGGTCTGCGCGGCGGTCCGCGAGACCTTCGAGGAGGCCGGCGTGCTGCTGGCCGGCCCGGACGCGGGGAGCGTCGCAGAGCCGCGCGACTGGTCCGCCGAGCGGGCCGCGCTGGAGGCGCACGAGCTGTCCCTCGCCGAGTTCCTCCGCGACCACGGTCTCGTGCTGCGCAGCGACCTGCTGGGCGGCTGGGCCCGCTGGATCACCCCCGAGTTCGAGGAGCGCCGCTACGACACCTGGTTCTTCGTGGCGGCCCTGCCGGCCGGGCAGCGGGCGGCCCTGGAGGTCGGCGAGGCCGACCGGGTCGCCTGGCTGAGCCCGGCCGAGGCGGTCCGGGGTCACCAGGAGGGCCGGTTCGGGATGCTGCCGCCGACCGTGACGGTGCTGCGCGAGCTGTCCTCGGTCCGCACCGCGGCCGAGGCGCTGGCCGCGGCCGCCGACCGTCCGCTGGAGCCCGTGCTGGGCCGGGCCGAGCTGCGCGGCGACCGCATGACGGTCCGCTGGCCCGGGTACGACGAGCTGACCATCGACGGGGAGTTCCCCGAGGGCTCCTGAACCGTCCGCGGAGGAGGCCCACCGGCACCGCCGCGGAGAACCGCACCACCGCGGAGACCGCACCACCTCAGAACCGCACCACCGCAGAACCGCACCACCGCACCACCGCACGGAACCGCGCGAACCGCACCACGCAGAGAAAGGACCGACGCCCGATGACCCACAACGAGGTGGCTCGCCGGACGGCACCCGAGATGCCCGCCCGCCGCCTGATCCCCCGCACCCCGGCCTGTGACGACCAGGTCCCGTTCGTCGAGCCGACGCAGCGCGCCGTCGTCCGGGCGCTGCCGCTGCGGACCCTGCACCGCGACGGCGGGGGCGGCCGGTGAGCGGTCTCCTGCCCGGTGACCCCGCCGCCGTCGTCGGCGGCGAGGCCACCCCCCGGGCGCTGTGCGTGCTGGCGCCGAACCCGTCGCCGATGACGCTGGACGGCACCAACACCTGGCTGCTCTCCGAGCCCGGTTCGGACCTCGCCGTGGTGATCGACCCGGGCCCGCTGCACGAGGAGCACCTGCGCCGGGTGGTCGCCCTCGCCGAGGAACGGGGCAAGCGGGTCGCGCTGACCCTGCTCACCCACGGCCACGCCGACCACTCCGAGGGCGCGGCCCGCTTCGCCGAACTCACCGGCACCGAGGTGCGGGCCCTGGACCCGGCGCACCGGCTGGGCTCCGAGGGACTGGTGGGCGGTCAGCGCCTGGACGTCGGTGGGCTGGACCTGCGGGTGGTGGGCACCCCCGGCCACACCTCGGACTCACTGACCTTCCACCTGCCGGACGACGGCGCGATCCTCACCGGGGACACCGTGCTCGGCCGCGGCACCACGATGGTCGCCCACCCCGACGGGCGGCTCGGGGACTACCTGGACTCGCTGCGCCGGCTGCACACGATGGCCTCCCACCACGGCGTGCGGACCGTGCTGCCCGGCCACGGCCCGGTGCTGGCGGACGCGCTCGGCGCCGTCGACTACTACCTGGCGCACCGGGCCAACCGGCTCGCACAGGTGGAGACCGCGGTCGAGGCGGGCTGCCGGACCGCGCCCGAGGTGGTGGCGCGGGTCTACGCCGACGTGGACCGGGCGCTCTGGCCGGCCGCGGAGCTGTCCGTCCGGGCGCAGCTGGAGTACCTGGAGGAGCACGGGCTGATCCCGGAACGGAGCTGACCGCCCGGACCGGGTGCCCGCACCGACGCCGAAGGGCCCGTCCGGACGGACGGGCCCTTCGCGGTGCTCTGAGCGTCAGCGCGAGCGGCGGGACAGCCGCTCGACGTCCATCAGGACCACCGCGCGCGCCTCCAGCTTCAGCCAGCCGCGGCCGGCGAAGTCGGCGAGCGCCTTGTTGACCGTCTCGCGGGAGGCGCCGACCAGCTGGGCCAGCTCCTCCTGGGTGAGGTCGTGGGCGACGTGGATGCCCTCCTCGGACTGCACGCCGAAGCGGCGGGAGAGGTCGAGCAGGGCCTTGGCGACGCGGCCGGGCACGTCGGAGAAGACCAGGTCGGACATCACGTCGTTGGTCCGGCGCAGTCGGCGGGCGATGGCCCGCAGCAGCGCGATGGAGACCTCGGGGCGGGCGTGCAGCCAGGGCTGCAGGTCGCCGTGGCCCAGGCCCAGCAGCTTGACCTCGGTCAGTGCGCTGGCGGTCGCGGTGCGCGGGCCCGGGTCGAACAGCGACAGCTCGCCGATCATCTCGCTGGGGCCGAGCACGGCGAGCATGTTCTCGCGACCGTCGGGCGAGGCGCGGTGCAGCTTGACCTTGCCCTCCGCGACGACGTACAGCCGGTCGCCCGGGTCGCCCTCGTGGAACAGCGACTCCCCACGGGCGAGGGTGACCTCGGTCATGGAAGCGCGCAGCTCGCCGGCCTGTTCGTCGTCGAGTGCCGCGAAGAGTGCGGCGCGCCGCAGAACGTCGTCCACGTGCTTCCTCCTTCTCGGCCGTGCGGCGGGTGGGCCGTCCGGCGCAAGTTCCGTTCAGTGTTCTGCGTCACCAAGCATGGCGCATGTCGCTCCGATCATATGAGGAGGGGGTGTGCCGAGGTGTGCCGTGCGGGGCCATTCGTACCGGCGGGTCATCGGCCGGGACACGTGGCGGGAGGCCCGGACGGCTCCGGGGGGCCGTCGTCGAACCCGCGCCCGTAGGGCGACGGCGGGCCGGTCAGGCGAGTGCCGGCCCGTCCTGGCCGAACAGCGAATCGCCGACTGCCGTGCGGGCGTGCAGGACGGCGTGGCCCGCGCGGTGGGCGCTGGTCAGGCCGGCCGTGCGCAGGGCGGTGACGTGCTGCGAGACGCCGGCCGGGGACAGTCCGGTGCGGCGGGCCAGCTCGGTGGTCGAGGCCGGGGAGTCCAGCTCGGCCAGCAGCCGGGCGCGGGAGCGACCGAGGATGCCGGCCAGCGCGTCGGTGCGGGCCGCCGCGTCCGGTCGGCGCTCCCACAGGGTGGCCGTGCCGCGCGCCGGGTAGATCAGCTGCGGCGGGTCGGGCGGCAGCACCCGGGTCAGCACCCGCGGCCAGGCGAAGGCCGAGGGCAGGAGCAGCAGCCCGGCGCCGGCGGTCAGCCGGGTGACCGCGCAGTGCCGCTGTTCCAGCAGCAGTGCGGTGCCGTCCCAGCGGACCGTCTCGTGCAGTTCTCCCAGCATCCGCGCGGTCCCGTGCTCGGCGGCCTGCCGGGAGCGGTGGAAGACGTCCGCCGCGAGCAGCGCCCGGATCCGGGCCCAGTACGGGGCGAGCGCCAGCTCCCAGTACGCCGCGAGGTCGGCGGCCAGCCGGGGCAGCTGCGCGGCCGGGTCGCGGTGCAGCGGCGCCAGGACGGCGGGCAGCCGGCCACCGGCCTCGGCGGCCAGGACGTCGAGGTCGGCCCGGACCTGTTCGGCGCCGGTGGCGGTGATCGCGGCCAGCTCCTCGGCGAGCGTCGGGGAGAAGCCGGCCGGGGCGGGGTTGAGGAAGTCCGGCAGGTGGCCGGTGGGCGGCACCAGCGCGGTCAGCCGTTCCGGGGCCGGTCCGGCGGCGGCCGACCGTTCGCGGACCTCCCCGGCCCAGCGGCGGTGCAGCGCCGGGACGGGGGAGCAGGCGAGGGCGCGCAGGCTGGTCACCACCTCCTGCATCGGTGAGACGGCGAACCGGGTCAACGCCAAGTCCTGTGCGGAGAAGTGCAGTTCGGTGCGCATGCGGGCCCCCTCCGCGGAAGATTCAGCCCCAGCTTAATCACTGGTCCGGTCGGGTCGGCCGGGCGCAGGATGCCTCCGTCCCCACCGATCCGTACGAAAGCCGGTGACACCCATGTCCACCACCCCCGAGTCCCGCGAGCGGGCGTTGCGGCTGCGCGCACTGGTCGCGGACGGCGCACTCGTCCTGCCCAACGCCTGGGACGCGGGCAGCGCCGCCGTGATCGCCTCGGCCGGCGCCCGGGCGGTCGCCACCACCAGCGGCGGCGTCTCCTGGTCGCTCGGGCACGGCGACGGCCAGCGGCTCGACCGCGCGGCGGCGGTCGAGGCGGCCCGGCGGATCGTCGAGGCGGTCGACCTGCCGGTCACCGTCGACGCCGAGGGCGGGTACGGGCCGCTGCCCGCCGACGTGGCCGGGACCGTGACCGCCCTGGTCGGCGTGGGCGCGGTCGGCGTGAACCTGGAGGACTCGACGGCGGTCGGCGGCCCGCTCTTCCCGGTCGCCGCGCAGGCCGAGCGGCTGCGCGCGGCCCGTGCGGCGGCGGCCGCGGCCGGGCTGCCCGAGCTGGTGGTCAACGCCCGTACCGACGTCTTCCTGTTCGGGCTGGGCGGGCTCGACGACGTGCTGGCCCGGGCCGGGGCCTACGCCGGGGCGGGCGCCGACGGCCTGTTCGTCCCCGGGCTGCTGGACCTCGACGTCCTCACCGAGCTCTGCCGGCGCTCGGCGCTGCCGGTGAACGCGATGGCCGTCCCGGGCGGGCCGACCGTCGCCGAACTCGCCGCCACGGGCGTGCGGCGGATCAGCCTCGGCACCGGTCTCGCCCAGCTGGCGTACACCGCGGCCCGCCGCGCCGCCGCCGAACTGCTCGGCGCCGGGACGCTGACGGAACTCGACGGGGCGCTCGGCTTCGGCGAGCTGAACGGGCTGTACCGGGGCTGACGGCGGTCCCGGGGGCCGCCGACGGTCGGGGCGGCCGGCCGCCCCGGGGCCTCAGCCCTGGAAACCCAGTTCGGCGAGGGTCCGCTCGATCCGGGCGTGGTGCTCCGCCGCCCACTCGTCCAGGGTCTCGGCGGCCTCCTTGGCCAGCTTGGCCCGGGCGGCGTCCAGGACCCGGTCCCGCTCGGCGGCGGGCACCACCACGACGCCCTCCTCGTCGGCCACCACCACGTCGCCGGCCGCCACCAGGACACCGCCGCAGCGGACCGGGGCGCCGTGCGTGCCCAGCGCCTTCTTCGCCCCGGGGATCGGGATGACGCCGCGGGCGAAGACCGGGAAGCCCGCCTCCCGGACCTCGCCGAGGTCCCGGATCAGCCCGTCGGCGACGAAGGCCGCCACGCCCCGGCGCTGCGCCACGGCGCACACGTTGCCGCCGGCCAGCGCGTAGTCCAGGTCGCCGGACTCGACCACGATCACCGAGCCGGGCCCGGCCCGGTGGATCGCGGCGTGCAGCATCAGGTTGTCCCCGGGCGGGCACTGCACGGTGAAGGCCGGGCCGGCCACCCGGGGCATCCCGGCCCAGAGCGGGCGCATGCCGATGTCCATGACCTGGGCGCGGCCCAGGATGTCGGCCAGGGTGGTGGTGGGGATGTCCTTGAAGTCCACGTCCATGGGTCCTCGTTCTCCGATCATCGGTTCGTCGGAAGACTAGGGCCACCGGCCGCGACACCGGGCGCCCCTCCCCCGGACGGGGCGTCAGGGACGGGACGTCAGACCCGTTCCCGGGGCGCGAGGTCGACCCCTCCCCGGGACGGAACCTCAGGCGAAGAACTTCTCCAGCTCCGGCACCAGCACCTCGGCCGCGACCTCGTGGGTCTGGTCGGCCAGCGTCCGGTACCCGGCGCCCGGCACGGCCGCGGCCACCGCGGCGGCCGGGGCCCGCAGCAGCTCCGGGCTGGCGCCGCCGTCCAGCACCAGGGTCGGCACGGCGATCCGGGCCAGGACGTCGACCGGGACGGTCGCACCGGTCCGCGCGCCCAGCGCCGCCGCGTCGTAGGCCAGCGTCGGCGCGATCGCCTCGAACAGCGGCCACACCGGGGCGGTGCGCATCCCGGCCACCATCTCCGGGGGCATCCCGACGAACGTCATGAAGGCCGCGACGGCGTCCCCGCGCCGTCCCTCGGCGAGCGCCGCCTCCAGCTCGGTGACGTAGCCGACGAAGCGGGCGCTCTGCTCGGCCCCGGTGCTGAAGGGCGGCTCGTAGACGGCCAGCCGGGTCATCGGGACGCCCGCGGCGGCGGCCCGCAGCGCGAGCGCGGCGCCCGAGGAGATGCCGAAGACGGCGGCCGAGCCGCCGGCCGCCGCGACCACGGCGGCCAGGTCCTCGATCTCGCGCTCCACGGCGAACGGCGCGGTGTCGCCGCTGCCGCCGCGGCCGCGCCGGTCGTACGCCCAGACGGTGTGGTGGGCGGCGAGCTGCTCGGCGACCGCGACGCCCGGGTCGAAGGCCCGGTGGGTGGTCGCCCCGTCCACCAGGACGACGGCCGGGCCGGAGCCGGTGACGGTGCAGGCGATGGTGGTGCCGTCGGTGGAGACCACGGTGCTCATGGGGTGTTCCTTCGTTCGGACGATCCGGTCGCAGGGGTAGACCGGTGTCCGCCGCGGAACTCATCGCTCCCGCCGAAGATTTTTTTCCGGGGCGTCCACGGCCCCTCCTGCCCGCCGGCCTCACTCCGGACGACCAGGACCACCCTCGTCGAGGGCCGCAGTCCTGCTCGACAGCCCCGTGGGAACCATAGGGCGCACCCCGGCGCGACGACCATGGGCGTGGTCCACGTTCCCGTCCGTGGAAAATCCACGATCTCGCCGAGGGGCCCTGACCTCCGGCCGCCCGGACCGGATCATGAGGCGCGGAAAGCCCTCGACGAAACGGGAGAGCGTGGAAGTGGGAACGGACTCGAAGCTCCGGCGCATCGCATCGTGGCGCAGAACCGCCGTCGTATTTCCGCTGCTGTGCGGAATTCTGGCCGCCCCGGCCCAGTCGGTCTCGGCCGCGGCCCGGGCCGATTCCGCGGAACCCGCGAAGGAGCCGTCCATCGCGGTGCCGTACAAGGCCGCGGAACTGTGGCAGCGGGGAATCACCGGAAAAGGCGTGACGGTCGGCGTACTGGTCTCCTACGGAGATCCCCGACTGGCCGATTTCATCGCGCAGTACGACGAGGCGTACGGATTGCCGCCGGCCGACATCGTGAATCTCGAACCGCTGGGGAAAGCGCCGTCCTGCACCGACCCCGGGGTGAACACCGCGAACTGCCTCGCCTGGCAACAGGAGACCAGGACGGACGTGGCGATGATCCACTCGCTGGCCCCGGGGGCCCGCATCGCGGTGACCGCGATCCCGGTCGACGAGACCCAGGGCGAGACCGGGATGCCGGAGATGATGCGGGCCCTCGACTTCCTGACCGAGCACGGCATCGCCGACGTGGTCTCGATGAGCTTCGGGACGCCGGAGCAGAACTTCTCCGACCCCCGGTCGATCCACCGCCTGGGGCGGGCCTTCTCCCGCGCGGGCCGGGCCGGGGTGACGCTGGTGGCGTCCTCCGGGGACCACGGGCCGACCGGGCCGCTGCGCGACTCGCCCGACCGTACGTACGACCGGCGGGTGGTGGCCTGGCCGGCCTCCGACCCGCGGGTGACGGCGGTGGGCGCGGTGCAGCTGCACGTGGACCGCGACGGCAACCGGACCGCGCCCGACACGCTCTGGCCCCGGTCGGGCGCCGGCCACTCGTCGGCCTTCGCCCGGCCGTGGTGGCAGCGGTCCGTGGCGGACGGCGGGACGGCCGACGGCAGGGCGGTGGACGGCAGGGCGGCCGACGGCAGGACGGTGGACGGCGGCGAGGCGGACGGCCGCTCGATCCCCGACATCACCATGCAGGGCTCCCGCGGGAGCTCCCAGTCCGCGGCCCTCTTCGCCGGCGTGGTGGCCCTCGCGGTCCAGCAGCACGGCGGCCGGCTGGGCGACATCAATCCCCTGCTGTACCGGCTCGGCCGGCACGGTGCGGCGGCCGGAATCACCGATGTCACCGAGGGTCGCAATGACTACGGCGGAGTTCCCGGCTTCGCCGCCGGTACGGGCTTCGACACCGCGAGTGGTTGGGGCACGGTGGATGTTCCGTCCTTCGTCCGCGCACTGGCCGGATCCGATCGCTGAGCCGCAGGTCGCGGCCGCTCCCGCGGATTGCCCGGTGCGGTGCGCCGGCCGGTGCAATTCCACGAGTCCGGGGAATTGACCGCGATTGCGGCCGGTCCGGAGACGGTCGACCGGCAGCGGAAATCCATCATTTCCGGTCAGTGACTGTGTGTTAACGGGATATTGCTGACGGGAACTATGCTCTGGGTGAGGCGTGCGGGGGCCGCGTCGTCGTGCGAAGCGGGCCCCGCGCGCCGATGGCGGGCCGAATCGTCTACCGGGAGCTGACATTGGGTCACAGTGCGTACCGAATCGACGGTGATCGTCACTCGCGGCGGCCGGCCGGGCGTCGAGCGTCCCGGATGGCCGGCGACCCCCTGTCGAGACTCACCCAGGGCATCGTCGTCATGGTGGCGGTCGGCTTCTTCGTCGCCTCGGTGGTGGCCACCGTCCGCAACCACGACGGCCTGGTGTACCAACTGTCGGCCGTCGTCGTCCTGTTGCTGCTGCTCGGCTTCCAGATCATGCACGCCGGTCCGTGGCGGCTGGAGCGGCTCTGGTGGCCGTGGAGCCTGTTCGCCCACGGGGTGCTCACCTACCTGCCGTTCCTGGTGTTCGACGGCTCGTGGGTCGGCATCCCCGGCTCCTTCGCCGGTTCGGTGCTGCTGACCGTCGCCGCGCCCCGCTCCTGGATCCTCTTCGGCGCCCTGGCGGCGGGCCAGTACCCGCTCTGCGCGGCCCTGGACGGGAACTTCGGCCAGTGCGTCAACGCCGTCGTCTCCACCGTCGTGGGCGGCGTCGTCGTGTACGGCGTGGCCCGACTCGCCGATCTGACGGCCGAGTTGCGGGCCGCCAGGACGGAGCTGGCGGAGCGCGCGGTGGACCAGGAGCGGCTGCGCTTCGCGCGCGACCTGCACGACCTGCTCGGCTACAGCCTCTCGGTGGCGGCGCTGAAGTGCCAACTCGCCCAGCGGCTGGCCCTGGAGGACCCGGCGCGGGCCCGCGCCGAGATGTCCGAGGTGCTGGTGATGGTGCGTCAGGCGATGTCGGACGCCCGCTGGATCTCCAGCGGCGACCTCCAGATGTCCCTGGCGCGGGAGTCCCGTTCGGCCGTCGCGGCGCTGCGGGCGGCCGGGATCAGCGCCGACGCCGACCTGGACTGCGGCGTGCTGCGGCTCGAACTGGACGCGGTGCTGGCCACCGTGGTGCGGGAGGCGGTCACCAACATGCTGCGGCACAGCGTGCCCGGGCACTGCGAGATCCGGGCCGACCGGGACGAGCGCGGCACCGTGCGCCTGGTGGTGTCCAACGACGGCGTCCCGGCCGACGGCGGACCGGCGGAGCCGGGCGGCGGGCGCGGCCTGGAGAACCTCACCGAGCGGCTGCTGGCCGTCGGCGGTCGGCTGACCGCCGAGCGGGACGATTCCGGTTGGTTCCACCTCTCGGCGGTCGTCGAGGCCTCGTCCGCCCCGAAGGCGGCGGCCCGGGCGGCCCGGGAGGCCGGATCCGAGCGGGCCTCCAGCGCGGCCTGACACCCGGCACCGCAGGGAGCGTGCGGCCTACTCGCGCACCCCCATCGCCTCGACCGGTTCCCTCCGCAGCGCCAGCCGGGTGGTCAGCAGGACGGTGCCGACCCCCAGCAGCGCCGCCCCGCCCAGCACCGCGGCCTCCCAACTCCCCGGCAGCGACGGCCAGGCCGTGCCGGTGAGCGCGAGGCTGACCGGCACCAGGACGGCCGCGGTGACCGCGGCGCCGAGGGCGAGCGCCACGGCGACGGTGATCCCGCCCTCCCAGGCCATCATCCGCAGCACCTGGCGGCGCGTGGTGCCCACCAGCCGCAGCAGCGCGAACTCGCGCAGCCGCTCGGTCGTGGCCATCACCAGGGTGTTGACGACGGCGATGGCGGTGAACAGGCTGATCATGCCGAGCAGTAGCCGGCCGACCGCGGTGGCCGCCTGCTGCTGGTGCCGGCGCGCCGCGTCGTAGTCCGCCCGGTCGCTGACCCGGGCCATCGGGTAGGCCGACCGGAGGCCCTGGAGCTCCCGGCCCACCTGCTGCGGGTCGGCGCCGGGGGCGGTGCGGACCAGCACGGTCGGTGCGAGCAGGTCCGGCGTGTGCGCGGCGGCGAAGCCGGTGGGCAGCAGCGCGTCGGCGAACCGCGCGTCGCGGTCGTAGACGGCGACGACCGTGGCGGTGCTGCTGCTGCCGTCCGCCCAGTTGATCCGGACGGTGGCGCCGACGTCTGTCTTGAGGGCGGCGGCCGACCTCTGTCCCAGTGCGATGCTCTCGCCGCGCAGCCGGGCCAGGGAACCGCCCGTCACTCCGGGGTCGACCAACTGCTCCAGCCCCTGCGGGTCGACTATCTGGGCGTCCACGTCCACGTCCACGTCCACGTTCTGGGCGTTGGCGGTGTCGGTGGACACCGTGGCCGTGGTGGGCACCGGGCCGCCGACCGCCTCGACGCCCGGCAACTTCCGTGCCGCGCTGACGAATTCCGGGGGCAGGCCGACGCCGCTGGACTGGACCATGTGGTCGGCCAGCAATCGTCGGCCATCCTCGGCAACGTTGGCCTGGGCCTTGACGACCGGGACGAACAGCACCGTGCCGGTGAAGGCCACCGCCAGCACCAGCGGGGTGACGGCGGCGGCGAAGCGGCGGGGCTGGGCCCGCAGGGCGGCGGAGGCGAGGAACCCGCCGATCGGGAAGAGCCGGCCCACCGGTGCGCCGATCGCGGCACTGGCGACGCGGCCGATCAACGGACCGATCAGCGCGACCCCGAGCAGCAGCACCAGCACCATGCTTTCGGCCGTGCCGGCGCCCCTGCGGCTGTCCGTCGAGCCGGCCAGCACCGCGCCGCACACGGCGAGCGTCACGAGCCCGAGCCCGGTGCGGAGCCGGCCGATGCCGGGCGGCGGCGCCGAGGAGTCGCGCAGCGCCTGGGTGGGCTCGACCCGGGAGGCCCGGCGCGCGGCGGCCCAGACCGCCAGCTGCGCGGTGACGACGACGACGCCGAGGACGATCAGCGGGGCGGTCGGCCCGACGTGCAGCGGCACGTCCGAGCCGACCACCCCGCGGTCGACGAGTTCGCCCCGCAGCAGCGCGGCCAGGCCGATCCCGAGCGGGACGCCGACGACCGCGGCCGCGAGGGTCAGCACCAGAGTCTCCAGCGCGATCATCCGCCGCACCTGGCCGGTGGTGGCGCCGACCGCCCGCAGGAGCGCCATCTCGCGCTGCCGCTGCTGGACGGAGAGGGCGAGCGCCCCTGCCAC
This sequence comes from Kitasatospora sp. NPDC059599, assembly GCF_042735125.1. Classification (NCBI taxonomy): domain Bacteria; kingdom Bacillati; phylum Actinomycetota; class Actinomycetes; order Kitasatosporales; family Streptomycetaceae; genus Kitasatospora; species Kitasatospora sp. NPDC059599. The sequence continues at coordinate 11,426 of NZ_JBHWCL010000195.1, forward strand.
GACGAAGACCGAGACGAACAGCGACAGGATGCCAGTCGTTCCGGCGAGCGAGGACAGGCCGTCTCCGGGCCCGGCAGCGCCGTAGAACTCCAGCTCGCCTCGGCCTTCGCCGGTGCGCACCCGGGGCTTGGAGGAGTAGCCGCCGCCGTCGTGCGGCTGGGCCTCGGCCGCGGCCTGCCCGGCCTGAGCGGCCAGGGTCCGCAGATCGGCCCCGTCCTTGGCAAGAATGCCGACCGCGTTCGCGCCGGTGGTGGTTCCGGCCATCCAGGCCGCCTGGTCGGGGCTGAAGAAGAGCGCGCTCTGCCGGAGCGATTCCGAAGGCGCCGATGCCAGTCCGGCCACGGTGTAAGTGCGTGGCGCCTCGATGGTGGCCAGTCGTACGGTGCCGCCGGCGGTGACTCCGGCACGGGTGGCGGTGGCGGCGTCCAGGACCACCTCGTCGGGCCCGGCCGGCGCGTGGCCGGAGGTCAGCCGGAACGGTGCCAGGACGGCGCTCGTCCAGGAGTGCCCGAGTGACGGGCCGCCCTCCGGACCGGACAGGAGCTTCCCGTCCGGGGTGATCACGACTGCCGGGAACGAGACCTCCGGGACGGCGGCCGCGACGCCGGGCAGTTCGGCGAGCCGGGCGACCAGCGGGCCGGCGTCCGGGATGCGGGCGGATGATCCGCCGATCACGACGGGGGCCGCCGCGTAGCGCTCGGTGGGCGTCTTGTCCGTGCGCAGGGCAGATTCCAGTAGGACCCCGCAGGCGGTGGTCAGGGCGAGGGCGAAGGCGAGCGCGGTGAAGGCGCCGGCGAAGCCCGCCTTCCGCGCGCGCACCGTCTGCCAGGCCAGCAGGAGCATGTCGTCAGCGCCTTCCGAGGATGGTCATCCGCTCGGCGACCCGTTCGGGCGTGGGCCCGTCCAGGACCTCGGCGAAGGCGCCGTCGGCCAGGAAGTAGACCTGGTCCGCGTAGGAGGCGGCGACCGGGTCGTGGGTCACCATGACGACGGTCTGGCCCATCCCGTCGACCACGTGCCGGAGCAGCCGCAGGACCTCGGTCCCGGTGGTGCTGTCCAGGGCGCCGGTGGGTTCGTCCGCGAAGACCACCTCGGGCCGGGTCACCAGGGCCCGGGCGATCGCCACCCGCTGCTGCTGGCCGCCGGACAACTGGGTGGGCAGGTGCCGTACCCGCTCGGTCAGACCGGTCCGTTCGACGATCTCCGCCAGCCAGGCCTTGTCCGCCCGGCGCTTGGCCAGCCGCAGCGGCAGGGTGATGTTCTGTTCGACCGTCAGCGACGGCAGCAGGTTGAAGGCCTGGAAGACGAAGCCGATTCGTTGGCGCCGCAGGATCGTCAGCTCGTTCGGGGACAGCGCCGCCAGGTCCCGGCCGGCCAGCCGGACCCGGCCGGAGGTCGGCCGGTCGAGCCCGGCGGCGCAGTGCAGGAAGGTGCTCTTCCCGGATCCGGACGGCCCCATCACCGCGGTGAACCCGCCGCGCCGGAACTCCATCGACACCCCGCGCAGGGCGTGCACGGCCCCCGCCCCCTGCCCGTACACCTTGGTCACCCCGTCGAGCCGGACCGCCGGGCCCGGGTCGGAAACGGAATGGGTCTGTTCCGGATCGCTGGAATCCGCAGTCCGCGTGAAAACGGGAATCCCCTCCTCGTTGCGCCGCCCTGCCCCTTATCGGCGGCCAGCCTAGCCAAATCCGTACACCGGCGTAACGGCCGGACCGGCCGACGTGGCCGTCCGGTCGCGAAGGAAGGGGTCGGGGGTGGCTCCGGGATGGGCAATCCACGGGCGGACCCATGCGAATCGCATGGGCCATTCCATGGAGTACGGCGTGGCCAAAGTCCTGTTCGGGTGCAAGGATCGACCTTGTTCGAAGTAATCAAACACGGACCGCCGGGAGCCGGGTCGAGCGACTCTCCCCCGCACCGTCGTCCGGAGTTCCGTCGGTGCAGCCGGTGTTCTCGGCCGGGGCTTTCCACCGATTCCTTCCGAGTCATTCGGATCTATTCGACGTTTTCGGAGAAGTCACGGGGGTGGCGAATGTCAAAGCATTACGACGTGTACTGCATGGCCGATCCGACTTTCTTTGAATCGCCCATCGGGCTGAAGGAGGAGGGCCTCGATTTCGCCCTCTCCGGCCGGTCTGTGCCCGAGGGCTGGAGCAGGATCCCGCACGGCGACTGGGTGATCTACCGTCCCGAGGGAGGCGAGCCGCTGCCGAAGCAGGGCTGGAAGATCCACACCTCCGGCCGGCAGCAGAACGCCGACCGGATCCTCGACGCGGTGGCGGAACACTGCTACGCCGAGCGCATCCCGTTCAAGCACCTCTCCGGCCGGCACATCCTGCAGACCCGGAACATGAAGTACGCGCACCGTGGCGCCAGCGGAAAGCTCGTCACCGTCTACCCGCGCGACGAGGCCCAGCTGAAGACCGTGCTGGACGCGCTGGACGCCTGCATCGGCGGTGAGGCCGGCCCGTACATCCTGAGCGACCTGCGCTGGAACGAGGGCCCCCTCTACGTGCGGTACGGCGGCTTCGCCGAGCGGCACATGGTCTCCGAGCAGGGCGCGCTCGTCCAGGCCATCGAGGCACCCGACGGCACCCTGGTGCCGGACCTGCGCGAGCCGGTCTTCCACGTCCCGGAGTGGGTGGAACTGCCGGAGTTCCTGGTCCCCCAGTTGGCGGCCCGGAAGCGGGAGACCGTCGAGGACCTGCCGTACCGGATCGAGAAGGCGCTGCACTTCTCCAACGGCGGCGGCCTCTACACCGGCGTGGACACCCGCACCGGCGCGCAGATCGTGCTCAAGGAGGCACGGGCCCACGCGGGCCTGACCAACGACGGGAAGGACGCGGTCGAGCGGCTCCGGCACGAGCGGGACATCCTCGAACGGCTCGCCGGGCTGAGCGTCGTGCCCAAGGTGATCGACTACTTCGTGGTCGGCGACCACCACTTCCTGGTCGAGGAGTTCCTGGACGGCCAGCCGCTGAACAGGTTCTTCGGCAAGCGCTACCCGTACAACGCGTCCCAAACGGACCGGGCCGAGATCGCCGAGTACACGGACTGGGTGCTCGGGATCTGCCGGGCCGTCGAGGAGGCGGTCGACGCGGTGCACGGGCGTGGCGTGGTCTTCGGCGACCTGCACCCTTTCAACGTCATGGTCCGCCCGGACGGCGGCGTCGCGCTGATCGACTACGAGGTCGCGGCCCCGGTGGAGGCGGAGACCAAGCCCGCGCTCGGCAACCCCGCCTACGCGGCGCCGCGCGACCGGACCGGCTTCGCCATCGACCGCTACGCCCTGGGCTGCCTCAGGCTCGCGATGTTCATGCCGCTGACCGGGATGCTCCGCCAGAGCCTCGGCAAGGCCCGGCACCTGGCGGACGAGATCGCCCGGCGGTTTCCGGTGCCGCAGGAGTTCCTCGACTCCGCAGTGAGGGACATCCTCGGCCCGGCAGACTCGACGGGCGAGACCGTCCAGCCGTCCACCGGCACCCCCGAGACGGTCTTCGACCCGGCTGCCCTGCCCCTGCCGACACCGGACAGGTCCGCCTGGGCCGCCACCCGTGACTCACTGGCCGGCGCCATCCTGGCGAGTGCCACCCCGGACCGCGACGACCGGCTGTTCCCCGGCGACATCGAGCAGTTCAGCACCGGCGGGCTCAACCTCGCCCACGGTGCCGCCGGGGTGCTGTACGCACTGGACGCGACCGGCGCCGGCCGCTTCCCGCAGCACGAGCAATGGCTGCTGGACCGCGCCCTGCGCAAGGACGCGCGGGCCCGGCTGGGCTTCTACGACGGCCTGCACGGCGTGGCCCACGTGCTCGACCGGCTCGGCCACCGCGCCGACGCGCTGAAGGTCCTGGAGCTCTGCCTCGCCGAGGGCTGGGAACGCCTGGGCGCCGACCTGCAGAGCGGCCTGTCCGGTCTCGCGCTCAACCTCGCGCACTTCGCCGACGCCACCGGCGAGTCCACGCTTCGCGAGGCCGCCCTCCGGGCCGCCGAGCTGGTGGCCGGGCAGCTCGGCGGCGCCGAGGACGTGCCCGAGACCAGCGGCGGACGCCACCCGCACGCCGGGCTGATGCGGGGTTCCGCAGGCCCTGCCCTGATGTTCGTCCGGCTGTACGAACAGAACCGCGACCAGGCCTACCTGGACCTGGCCGCCACCGCCCTGCGGCAGGACGTGCGCCGCTGCCTGACCCGCGCCGACGGCGCGGTCCACGTCAACGAGGGCTGGCGCTCGATGCCCTACCTCGCGACCGGCAGCGCGGGCCTGGGGATCGTCCTGGAGCGCTACCTGACACACCGCGAGGACGAGCAGCTCCGCGCCGCCGCCGATGGCGTGCGGATCTCCTCGCAGTCCGAGCACTACGTCCTGTCCGGCCTGTTCAACGGTCGGGCCGGCATCCTGCAGCACCTCGCGTCGACGTCCCGGCTCGCGCAGCCGGCCGACGACCCGGACGTGGCGGCGCAGGTCAGGGCGCTGTCCCTGCACGCTCTCGCCTACCGGGGGCAACTCGCCTATCCCGGCGAGCAGTTGCTCCGGCTGTCGATGGACCTCGCCACCGGCTCGGCGGGCGTTCTGCTCGCCCTCGGCTCGGCTCTCGGCGACACGCCGGTCCACCTGCCGTTCCTCGGCCCGGCCCGGACCCCCTGACCCGGCCGGCCACCCAGACCGGCGCACGGGCGCGCGCCGCCCGAACCGGCACCCGCCCGTGCGCCCCCACCGACTGCCCTTCCGGTCCCGGAAGGGTGCCCGCCAGGGCGAAACCGATATCCAGCGGAAAGGAAGAGAACCATGGCGCTGCTTGACCTGCAGACGATGGAACTGCCCGCCGAGGCCGAGGAGATGGCCCCGATGGACAGCAACAACAGCAGCAACTGCTCGAACTCCAGCTGGCTGTGGTGCAACTGACCCTGACCTCCGGGTCGGGTCGGAACACCCCCGCACGGCTTCACTGACCACCGCACGACACACCAGAGAGGACAGGACCATGGCGCTGCTTGACCTTCAGGCGATGGAGCTGCCCGTCGAGGCCGAGGAGATGGCCCCGATGGACAGCGGTGAGAGCAAGAACTGCTCGAACTCCAGCTGGCTGTGGTGCAACTGACCTTGGCCTTCGAGTCTGGGCGGCACACCCTCGCACGGCTTCGCTGAACCGACGCACGACTTACCAGAGAGGACAGGAACATGGCGCTGCTTGACCTTCAGGCGATGGAGCTGCCCGTCGAGGCCGAGGAGATGGCCCCGATGGACAGCGGTGAGAGCAAGAACTGCTCGAACT